>JABMOP010000549.1 GCA_013204125.1 Rhodospirillales bacterium
CGCTCGCCGGTTTCCCATTTGCCTTTGACAAACTGCACGATGCCGACTTTCATTCCGTGGCCGATGCAACGGGCAACCATACCCATGGCGGCGGTGGTTTTGCCTTTCCCCTTGCCGGTATGGACGATCAACAACCCGCCTTCTTTGACTTTCTTGGCGAGCAACTTGTCCTTGGCCGCTTTGTGTTTGCGCCGTTTTTCATTGGCACGCGCATTCAAGTCCTCGTTTTCGGTGCTCATGCTGCTTTTCCTTCCATTAACGAGGCGAGAAGCGTTCCCGCTGAATTGGATTTAGGATGCCAGAACCCGCGTTCCACGGCTTCTTCAAACCGCTCGGCGATTTCGCGCATCGCGGCTGGGTTATTGTCTTGGATAAATTCACGCACGCGCGCGTCCTCTATATAGGCGGTAAATAACTGGTCAAAGTGATGGTCTTCGACAATGCGCGATGTGGCGGCGAAGGCGAACAGGTAATCGACTGTGGCGGCAATTTCGAACGCTCCTTTGTAGCCGTGGCGCATGACGCCTTCGATCCATTTGGGATTGGCGGCGCGGGCGCGGACGACGCGGCCGATCTCGTCTGACAGCGGACGGATTTTAGGGCTTTCGGGCCGGCTATGGTCGTTGTGATAGATCGTCGGTTGAACCCCCGATAAATGGCGAACGGCAGCGGTGATGCCGCCTTCGAACTGGTAATAATCGTCGCTGTCCAGAATATCGTGTTCGCGGTTGTCTTGGTTATGCAGCACCAATTGAACGCCCTTGAGGCGGGCTTCGAACAATCCTTGTTCTGCCGCGCCTTCCACCCCGCCGCCATAGGCGTAGCCGCCCCAGGCAACATAGGCGCGGGATAAATCTTCATCCCCTTCCCAACATTTTTCGTCGATCAAGGCTTGCAGCCCGGCGCCGTAGGCCCCGGGTTTTGATCCGAACACCCGGTGACCTGCTTTAAGGGCGGCGGCACCGGCGTCCAGGCCTTGGGCGCGGAGGGTTTTGGCGTCTTCGGCAACTTGCGCAGCCAGGGGGTTGGACGCCGCATCTTCGCCCAATGCGGCAACGGCGCGGGCGGCGGAATCCAATAAATCCACTTGCGCCGGAAAGGCGTCGCGGAAAAATCCGGAAATGCGGAACACAACATCCACACGCGGGCGACCGAGCACGCCGAGCGGCATTACTTCAAATCCGATCACCCGGCCTGAATGTTTATCCCATTGGGGCTGCACCCCCATAAGCGCCAGCGCCTGGGCGATATCATCGCCGCCGGTGCGCATATTGGCGGTGCCCCAGGCGCTTAACGCAATGCGCTTGGGGTATTCGCCGTGGTCTTGAAAATGCCGCTCGATTAAAAGCCCCGCCGATTTCCAGCCCAAAGCCCACGCCGCCGGGGTCGGCACGGCGCGGCAGTCCACCGAATAAAAATTACGCCCGGTCGGCAAAACGTCGAGCCGTCCGCGCGTCGGCGCGCCGCTCGGACCGGGTGCGACAAAGCGGCCATCCAGCCCGGTCATCAAGCCATCCAATTCGCATCTGCCGCAATCGGCAATGGTTGGCGCCAGATGGTCGGCAATATAGGTGAGCACCGGAATTGCCGCATGCCATTTGGGGTCGGGCACGGCCTCGCCGGCGACCAAATTGTTGGCCAGCGCTTCCAGCCTTTCGATTGTATCGCCATTTGTCCGCCACGGGGCGTCCATGATTTGGAGCGCATCCGGTTTGGGTCCAGCCCATTCGCCGCCCATTTCGCAATCCAATGGATCAAAGTCCACAAACCCCATATCGGCAGCTAAGGCACGAATGAGAGACGCGTTTTCGTCATTGCCTTGCCCGCGCGGCAGGCGGGTTAGCGCCACCAATAAATCGACTGCCAGACTGCCGCCCGGCGCGCGGCCGAATATATGCAGCCCGTCCCTAATCTGCATTTCTTTCAGCTCGCACAAATAATTGTCGATCTTGGCAAGTTGCTCTTGTTCGCCGTCGCCGCCGGTGATGCCGACATCTTTGTCGAGGCCAATGGACCGGCTGAGTTCGATGATTTGCCCGCCCAATAATTTAAGGCGCCTCGGATCCATGCCCGATGCCAGATAATATTCATCGACCAATTGTTCCAAATCGCGAAGCGGGCCGTAGCTTTCAGCGCGGGTCAGGGGCGGCGTCAGATGATCGATAATCACCGCTTGCGCCCGGCGCTTTGCTTGCGTGCCTTCGCCGGGGTCATTGACGATGAAAGGATAAAGATGCGGCAAGGGTCCAAGGGCGGCTTCGGGGAAGCAGGTTTCGTCCAAGGCCAAGGCCTTGCCCGGCAGCCATTCCAGATTGCCGTGCTTGCCGAAATGAATGATGGCGTCGACGCCCATCCCCCGGCGCAGCCAGCCATAGAACGCCATGTAGCCGTGCGGCGGCGCCAGATCGGGATCGTGGTAGCTGGACG
Source organism: Rhodospirillales bacterium (assembly GCA_013204125.1). Taxonomy (GTDB): domain Bacteria; phylum Pseudomonadota; class Alphaproteobacteria; order Rhodospirillales; family UBA2165; genus JABMOP01. The sequence goes on from JABMOP010000549.1 coordinate 2,428, forward strand.
TTGGATCGATGTTGTAGCCGCGCGCGGGCTGCACCGCCAAAACGATATTGCCGAACACATGCGCGCCCAGAATAAAATCGCCACCATCGACAAATGGATCGTCTTCGGGCGGTCCCCAGCGCTTGGTTACTTGGCCGCGCGTCTCTTCAGGCAAGGTATCGAAAAATTCCTGATAGTCCTCGAGCCCGTATTTAATGCCGCCGACCCTTATCCCGGCAGCATTGGTCGGCCCGGCCAGCAAACGATCCATTATCGCCTTGCCGGTTTTAGGCGCGTCCGAGCCAAGATCATAACCGTCCTCGGCGAGGCGCGCTAAAACTGCCGCCGCGCCCGCCGGTGTATCCAAGCCGACACCGTTGCCGATCCGCCCATCCTTGTTCGGGTAATTGGCAACGATGATTGCAACCAGCCGGTCTTTGGTTGGTTTGCGCCGAAGCCGCGCCCAGCGGGCGGCCAATTGGGCTGTAAAGCGGACCCGGCTTGCCACCGGCTGATGACGGATAATGGCCGTTTCGGTTTGGCCGTCAATTTCGTCGGCGTTTTTAAACGATATGGCGCGGGTGATGATGCGCCCGTCCACTTCCGGCAAGGCGACGTTCATGGCAAGATCGCGGGGTCTTAGCCCATTGGCGCCGTCGGTCCAGGTCTCATAATTTCCGCCTGATAATATCACCTGCAACACCGGGCAATCGGCCTCGGTGAACGGGGTTGCTTGGGCTTCTAATCCCGGCGCTGAAACGGCGAAACCGGTCAGGTTGAGGATCACGTCGGCTTTTGTGTCGGCCAGATACGCCGCGACGATTTCGCCCGAAGCCTGATCCTTCAAGCTGCCGGTGACTATGGGCAAGGGATTAAGCCCCTGGTCTTGAAGCGCGTTGATCAACGCGTCGATGGGCGCCAGGTCATTTGCTTGCACCAGGGCGCGGTAAAAAACGATTGCGGCGACCGGTGCACCGTCCTGCCAATCTGCGCCGACGTCTTCCAAGGAAGGAAGCACCGCGCCCGGCCAATATAAGCCGGCGCGCACCAAGGGCGCCGGTTCCCGCCATTCGGTCTCGCGGCCCAATTGATCGGCGCAAAAGTTTAAGAAATTTGTCGCGTTCGCCGCCCCGCCATGGGCACAATATTGCCACAAACGGTGACAGGCTTCCGCCGGCAAGGTGGAATAAGCCCCAAGTTCCGGGTCCGGATGGTCATCGCCCGGAACGATCGCCAGCTTGATGCCTTTATCCCGGCAAAGCGCCAATAATTCCTCGGCGCCGTAAGGCCAGTATCCGATCCCGCCCAAAAGCCGCACGACCACTAATTTTGCGTGTGCGAGGGTGTTTTCGAGATAGGTATCGACCGACAAGTTATGACCAAGCTGCATCAGATTGGCGAGGCGCAGCGTCGGAAAATCATCGGCCAAATTTTTGTGCGCTTCGGCCAGTAAGGAAAGATCGCTCGACGCCGCTGAGAGGACAACGATCTCGCCCGGCGATTGGCCGAGATCGACGGCTTCGGTTCCGTCGCTTATTTGTCCCGGTTGGATGACCAGTAGATGCATGGCGGCGCCTTAAATATTGTTCCGGCGAAGCGCAGTTTCGATGGCCGCCTTATCGAGGCCGGTCAGCCCGATGACCACAAGCCGGCTTTGACGGGTCTCTCCATCTGCCCACGGGCGGTCGTAATAGCTGTCGACGCGCGGGCCGACCCCTTGCACAACTAGGCGCGCGGGCTTGCCTGAAATATGGGCGATGCCCTTGATACGCAAAACGCCTTCAAGGCCAAGTGTGTTTTCTACAGCTTCGTTGATATGGGCGGGATCGGCGCATGCGGGCAAATCAACGACGAAAGTTTCAAAATCATCGTGGTCGTGCTCGCCTTCTGCGTCGTGATGGGACCAGCGATTATCCACATCTTCTTCGGCGGCGGCGCCAAGCCCCAAAATGAGCGCCGGGTCGAGCTTGCCGTGCGAAGCTACAAGGGCTTTCACCGCCGGGCGGGTTTTGTTTCCCACAATTTCAATAACCCTGACTTGCGCCCGATCATCCATCAAATCCGATTTTGAGACCACTACCAGATCGGCCGAGGCCAATTGATCTTCGAACACTTCTTCCAACGGGCTGTCATGATCCAATTGCTCATCTTCGGCGCGCTGGCTCTGCACAGCGTCCGGATCGCTTGCGAACAGGCCGGCCATTACTGCCGGGCCATCGACCACGGCAACGACGCCATCAACCGTCGTCCGCGAGCGCACTTCGGGCCATTGGAACGCCTTTACCAGAGGCTTGGGCAGTGCCAGGCCCGACGTTTCGATGACGATGTGGTCGGGCTTGTCATCGCGGTCCAACAGGGATTCTAAGGCCGGGATAAAATCATCGGCGACGGTGCAGCAGATGCAGCCATTGGCCAGTTCCAGCACATCCTCTTCGCTACAGCTTTCGATGCCGCAGCTCTTGATAATATCCGCGTCGATACCGAGATCGCCGAATTCATTAATGATAAGCGCCAAGCGTTTGCCATTGGCATTTTCCAGCAAATGACGGATCAGACTGGTTTTTCCCGCGCCCAAGAAACCAGTGATAACCGTGACGGGGATTTTACGTAAATTCTGCATCGATGGTCCTTAAAAGAGTGTCATTTCAATTTCTGCGGCAGGCCGGCGGTCACCAAATAGACATGATCCGCCGCCGCCGCGATTTCCTGGTTCAGTGTGCCCGCAAAGTCGCAAAATTCCCGCGCCATTTTATTTTCCGGCACGATGCCGCCGCCAACTTCGTTTGAAACCAGCACCAGAGGAAACGGCGCGTTTTCGGCCGCTCGGGCCAGCGCCGCTATTTCTTTTTCTAGATTCCGATCCTGGTGCATCAAATTCGAAAGCCAAAGGGTCAGGCAATCGACCAACATTGGGGCGCCTTCGCCTACGTCAATGACGCCGACCAAATTCAGCGGTTCTTCCAGCGTCGTCCAATTTCCCCCGCGTCTCTTCTGGTGTGCTTTGATGCGCGCGTCCATTTCGCCGCCCAGGTTTTCGGCGGTGGCGACATAAACCGCACGGCTTTGCGCGTCGAACATATTTTCGGCGAAGGCGCTTTTGCCCGAACGGGCGCCGCCCAAAACAAGCGTCGTGCCGGATATATCGCTGCTATGTGCCATGAACGTAATTCCTCCGCCCGAGGAGACTTATCAAGTGCGTTCCAAAACAAACCGACGGAGAGGTCTCCTGGCTTCGGCGTTAATC
>JABMOP010000550.1 GCA_013204125.1 Rhodospirillales bacterium
CCTGATAGGGCACAATATTGGGGTGTGCATTGCCGAGAAGCCCCGGCACTTCGCCGGTGGTCAGGTAATTCAAGCCCTGGATCGACAGCATCGCCACTTGTGTGTCCAATAGGCTGATATCTAACTGCTGGCCTTCGCCGGTCACTTCCCTGTGGCGAAGCGCCGCGTTGATGGAAATGGCTGCCCATAGTCCGGCGGTTAGATCGGCGATCGGGATGCCAACCCGGTGTGGCTCGCCGCCGGGCGGGCCGGTAAGGCTCATAACGCCGCCTAAACCTTGCGCCATGAAATCGTAACCCGGCTGCTCCGCTTTGGGGCCGGTCTGGCCGAAGCCGGTAATCGAGCAATAGATCAGGCCCGGAAATTCCGCTTTGAGGCTTTGGTAATCGAGCCCGTATTTTGCCAGATTGCCGACTTTGAAGTTTTCTACCAGCACCTGGCATTTCCCGATCAGTTGCTTACATAAAGCTTGTCCTTCTTCCTTGGTCAGATCGATCGTGATTGAACGCTTGTTACGATTTGCCGACAGGTAGTAGCCGCTTTCGGAGGTCTCGTTCCCGTCTTCGTCCAGGACGAAGGGGGGGCCGAATTTGCGCGTATCGTCGCCGGTGCCCGGGCGTTCGATTTTTATAATATCTGCGCCGAAATCACCTAAAATTTGCGTGCAGCTCGGCCCGGCCAAGACGCGGGTCAGATCAAAGACACGAATTCCATCCAGCGGGCCGCTCATCGGGATACTTCAAACCTAGTCATAAATGTGATTGTCCTTGTAGGTTAGGAAAGTCTATCGAAAGTGGCGAAAGTGCGTTCGTGGGCCTTGTCGGCAAGGCCTTTGTTATATGCGCCGGGCCGGTCCCAATTGGTGAAGCCGTGGCCGGTATCATAAGTCCAGATAGCGATATTGGGGATGCCGATTAGGGCGGAGAATATCTCTTTGACATCTGCATCATCGATAAAATCGTCATGGTCGGCCATATGAAAGACGGTTGGGCATTTAATCTTGCCGCCTTCGGTTAGATATTCGTGAACTTGCGTGCCGTAATAGACCGCCGCGGCATCAATATTCAGACGCGCCGCCGACAAATAGGCGAGGGTGCCGCCTAAGCAAAACCCGGCGACGGCAATTTTTCCGTTGCACCCATCCATCGCCCTCAGTGCATCGGCCGAGCTGCCGATATCCTGCACTGCCAAATCATGATCGATAAGGGGTAGGAAACCACGCGCTTTTGCGACCCCTTCTTCGTCATCGAATGTGGCCGAGAAATTGGGCTCAATACGCCAGAACATATCGGGTGCTAATACCTGATACCCATGCGCGGCAAAATGATCGGAAATCGCTTTGACCCATGGGGTTACGCCGAATACTTCTTGGATGATAATAACACCGGGGCCCCTTTGGCCTTTGAATTTATCGGCGCGTGCCGGCTGATAGGCTTGAAATTCGCCGCCGTCATGAGATGAAATTAGTATCATTTCGCCGGCCATGATCGCCTCTTTTATTTGTATTGTAGTTAAATCCAGGCAGGGATTGCATCAAATCACCATGCTCCGGTCAACACCCGTAGGATGATTAAGCCCTGCTAACGTCTAAGCTCCGTCAAAGGCAGCACGGGCCGTGATAAATCGGTCACAACCAGGCCCTTGGGGGTGTGGATAACTATGTCGATAACTTTTCCCTATTTTTAGGCCAAGTTTTCTCATTTGAATACTGCCACTATGCAACTTGAGCGATATTCTGTAATCAATTGAAAAATAACGTAAATTCGTAATTATTTTTCATTTTAGAATGGTTTTATTGTTATTTTGTTTGGAATTTCAAGAAATCTTACAAATAATTCCTGTGTAAAACTAATTGGCCGGTATCGATTAAAGTAGATCGAGTAAACCTCTTGGTTCGACCAAGTGGGCGTGGCTGCTGACCTTGAAAACGCTCGTTTACCTTTTGAAACCGCTTGGTTCTGGGCTGTTTTCCTTTGCTTTCATATGACATTTACCCAAGTAATCGCAGGTTTTATTTTGCGGTCTTCCGGTAATTTCATATCTCAACGAAAATTTTCGAATAGAAGTTGAAATTTAGCGCGGTAGAAAAGAATGTCCCATGAGGAATTCGTCTACGGCGCGGGCGCATTGGCGGCCTTCGCGAATAGCCCAGACCACCAAGGACTGTCCCCGGCGCATATCGCCCGCTGCAAATACCTTTGGCCTCGACGTCTGATAGGCGTCTGTGTCGGCCAGTACATTGCCGCGGGCATCCTTCGCCAAACCTAGATCGTCGATCATGCCTTCGTGGACCGGATTAACGAAGCCGAGGGCGAGAAGAACCAAATCCGCCTTAAGCAATTGTTCTGTGCCCGGCATTTCGATCATTTGCATGCGCCCGTCGTCACTGGATTTCCATTCCACGCGGACAGCGTCGAGGCAGGTGACTTGGCCGTTTTTCCCGTTGAACTTTCTTGTGGTGATCGCCCAATCCCGTTCTGCCCCTTCTTGATGCGAAGACGATGTGCGCAATTTCATCGGCCAGTTGGGCCAAACGGTCGCCTTGTCTTCTTTTTCGGGCGGTTTGGCGAGAATTTCCACCTGCAATACGTTTTTTGCGCCTTGGCGGATGGATGTGCCGACGCAGTCGGAACCGGTATCGCCGCCGCCGATGACAACGACATTTTTGCCGGTTGCGAGAATATCTTTTACACCGGTCTGCTGTTCACCGGAAATACGCCGATTTTGTTGGGTTAGGAAATCCATAGCGAAATGAACCCCGTCCAAATCGCGCCCTTCGATGTCGAGGTCACGGGGGTGTTCTGATCCGCCGGCGAGAACCACCGCATCGAAATCATCGGTTAATTTCTGAACCGAATAATCGACACCAACATGGATTCCGGTCTGAATATTGACGCCTTCGGCTTGCATCTGTTCGGCGCGGCGGTCGATAAGATGCTTTTCCATCTTGAAATCAGGAATGCCGAAACGGAGGAGCCCGCCGATTTTCTGATTTTTCTCAAACAAGGTTACATCATGTCCGGCGCGCGCCAATTGTTGCGCTGCAGCCATACCCGCGGGGCCGGAGCCAACGACGGCAACAGATTTCCCGGTTTTATGACTTGCGATGTCAGGCTCAACCCAGCCTTCGTCCCAAGCGCGGTCAACAATCGCACATTCGATGGTTTTGATGGTAACCGGCTGGTCTTGGATATTGAGCGTGCAGGCTTCTTCGCACGGCGCCGGGCACACACGACCGGTAAATTCGGGAAAAATATTAGTTGAATGC
>JABMOP010000551.1 GCA_013204125.1 Rhodospirillales bacterium
ATGATTCATCGTATAAGGGCACCAATTTGCTGAGCGGATCACCGGCCAATTTAAAAATCACGTTCAGCGAAGACGGCTCATCAACTCTGACCATTTCGGGAATAGCATCCGATGCATCGGCGCTTTCGATCACGACGGCGGCCAGCAACTTCGCCGCCGATACCGATGTCGATTTTGCGATCAATGATTTAGACAGCGCGCTAACCTCGTTACGCTCCAGCGCCCTCACCTTCGGTTCGAGCTCCAGTGTCATTTCCCTGCGTCTGGATTTCGCATCCACGCTTATAAAAACATTGGAAGCCGGTGCGGGTAAGTATGTCGACGCGGATTTGAATGAAGAATCGGCCAATTTATTGACCCTGCAAACGCGCCAGCAATTGGGCACAATCGGGCTCAGCGTCGCGCAGCAGAGCCAGCAATCCATTTTCCGCCTGTTCTAAGTTTTAGATTACTTTCCATAACGTCTATTTCGGCTATCATGCACCGTTAGAAACCAATTTTCAGCGGGATCAGTTGGCATGAGCAAAACTTCGAACATCGAATTCAAACGGCTGGGCGCGCATTTGGGCGCCGAAGTGTCGGGCGCCGATCTGACCGCGGCATTATCGCATAAGGATCGTCAGGCAATCCACGATGCCTTGATGGAACACGAAGTCCTGGTCTTTCCCGAAATTGATATCACGGTCGAACAACAGGCCGCCTTTGCAAAGCAATTCGGTGAATTCTCGGTACATCCCTTTTCCCCCAACGCCGAAGAATTGCCGGAACTTATTATTTTGGACAATGACGGCGACAGCCCGCCGCTCGCCACCGATGTCTGGCATTCGGACGAAACATTTCGCGAAGCGCCGCCCATGGGGACCATATTGCGCGCCCGCGTGCTGCCCGATATCGGCGGCGATACGGTGTTTGCATCCATGACCGCAGCCTATGACGGCCTCTCCAGCCGCTGGCAAAATTTTTTATCGGGGCTCGAAGCGGTGCATGATTTCAAGCCCTTCCGCCGCTTGTTTATCGGCGCCGACGAAAAGCGCCGCGCGACTTTGCACCGCATGGAAATTGAATACCCGAACCCCAGCCACCCGGTTGTCCGGGTCCATCCGGTGACCGGCAGGAAGGCGATTTTCGTCAATCCGCAATTCACCCTGCATATCAAGGGGATGACGGAAACCGAAAGCGAAGCCGTTTTGTCGATGCTCTACCAATTGACCGGCACGCCGGAATATCAATTCCGGGTCGGCTGGAAACTGGGCACCATGGTGTTCTGGGATAACCGCTCGACCCAACATTATGCGGCGCGGGACTATTTACCCCAAAGGCGGCGCATGGAACGGTTCACACTCAAAGGCGATAAAGTTTTGGGCGCCGATGATGCAATGGCCGGCGCCGGTTCCGCCGCCGCCCTCAACGCCAAGCCCGAAGCCCGCCAAAAGGCGGACGGCGAAGCCTATTCGGCGGCCACATCGGTGCGCCAATTTGAACGGGATACGGCGGCAGGCGACTGAATATTCGCGGTCTTTAGTGACGGCTTCTTGGGTGCTATGCTGGCCCGCACAGGTGAGCCTTAAGACGCCCGACGCACTCATCTGGGGGGATGGCGATGACCAACGACAATCAGGCGGCCCGCGCGGCCTATTACGCCAAGATCGAGACGACGGATATGTCGCCCTTGTGGACGACCACATTGGTTCAGCCGGAGCCCAAGGAATTTGTCCGTTCGGTCCCCCATCTTTGGGATTTTGATGGTGAATTGCGGGATCTCCTGATCGAAGCGGGCGGGTTGATCAGCGCCCATGAAGCCAATCGGCGGGTTTTATCGCTTGAAAATCCCGGCCTTGATAAGCCGCCGCGCATTTTGGAATCTCTTTATGCCGGCTTGCAGATGATTTTGCCCGGCGAATGCGCGCCGGCGCATAAACATTCGCCATCGGCTTTGCGCTTCATTATCCAGGGCGAAGGCGCCTGGACGGCGGTATCGGGGGAAAAATCCTACATGGCGCCGGGCGATTTCATCATCACGCCGTCGATGACCTGGCACGATCACGGCCATGACGGCGAGGAGCCGTTTTTCTGGATGGATGGGCTGGATATTCCGATGGTCGCCGCCTTCGGTCCGATGTTTTTCGAAGCCTACCCGGAAGACCGGGCGCCCCAGCACCGCCCGCCGGGGGACAGTCTGGCCCGCTATGGCGCCAATATGGCGCCGGTCGGGGAAAGTTGGGCAAAACCGGAATCGCCAATCTTCCACTACCCTTACGATCGTTCACGTAGCGCCTTGGAAGATCTGCGCAAAAACGAAGAATGGGACCCTTACCAGGGCATCAAGCTGGAATATATCGACCCGACCACCGGCGGCAGCGCCATGCCGACGATGTCCACCTTCCTCCAATTACTGCCAAAGGGCTTCAAGACGGAGCAATACCGGACAACGGAGAACACCGTCTTCTCGCCGGTCGAAGGGACGGGACGCATCATCGTCGGCGAAGCGGGGGCCGCGAAATCAATCGAATGGAAACCGCGCGATATTTTTGCCGTTCCCTGTTGGGCGCCCTACCGCCTGGAGGCCGACGAAGACGCGGTGCTGTTCAGCTACACCGATAGAACCGCGCAAGTGAAATTAGGCCTCTGGCGCGAGCAACGCGGCAACGCCTGAAAGCGGGAGAAGAATTTTAAATGACTGCCAAAAATAACGGCCTTACCGGCGCCGATATCCGGGCCAAATTAAATCACCCGGTTGTCGATGCCGATGCCCATATGATCGAAACCACCTTTGCCGTCTTGGATTTCTTAAAACAAGTGGGCGGCGCCGATATGGCGGCAGACTACGAGAAAGCTTTGGCGGAAAACGCCAATTCCAAGGACCGGGGCGCCGTTTGGGTCGGCAATTCAGGCCCTGCATCGATCGACCGGGCGACGGCCATGCTGCCCAAATTATTGCATAAACGCCTAGACGAAGCGGGCATCGATTTTTCCGTCGTCTATGGCACCCATGCTTTGAACGTTCTCCGCACCAGCGATGACGAATTGCGCCCGGCGCTCTACCGCGCCATGAACATGATGTACGCCGATATGTTCAAAGACGTCTCCGACCGGCTGGCGCCGGTGGCGCTGATCCCCATGACCAAACCCGAAGAAGCCCTGGCCGAATTGGATTTTGCGATTGGCGAATTGGGCATGAAGGCGATTGTCATGAACACCCTGATCCGCCGCCCGGCGCCCGAAGTGGTTGCCGAAGCGCCGCATCTTGCGCATTTGTCGATGGTGCCGACGTCGCCGGCTATGGATGTGGGCGATCGTTACGACCCGGTATGGGCCAAATGCATCGCGTTAGGCGTCGCGCCCAGTTGTCACAATGATTTTCGCGGACGCGGCTCGACCCATGGATCACCCAACAATTATGTTTTCAATTCCCTCGGCAGTTTTGCCCAAGGCAGTGACTATTTCTGCCGGTCGCTGTTGTTCGGCGGCGTGCCCAATCG
>JABMOP010000552.1 GCA_013204125.1 Rhodospirillales bacterium
AAGCGGCGGCGGCGCAGCCCGCCGAATAATTTTGCATGTATATTGAAATCAGGGGGGCGGTATGAAATTCGCGCATTTTGCACATATCTGGGGAAAGCCGGGCATGACGCCACACGAACGCTACGAGCAGTTGTGGCGGGAGTTGGCGCTTTGCGATGATTTGAAATTCGATTACGGCTTCTGTGTCGAACATCATTTTTGTCCCCAGGAAAGTTGGATCTCGTCACCGAGCCTTTATGCGGTCGGCGCCGGCGCGCGCACCAAGCATATGCGGGTTGGCCCGATGGGCTATATCGTGCCGCTCTATAATCCGCTGCGCCTCGCCGAAGAAATTGCGATCGTCGATCAGATGCTTGGCGGGCGCATGGAGGTTGGGCTGGTGCCCGGCATTAACGCCAAATATTTTGAACCCTTCGGCCTCGATTACGATTTTCGCAAATCGCCAACCATTGAATATCTGGACTATCTTCGCGCCGCTTACGGTGACGAGCAGCCTTTTTCCTACAAGGGCGAAAATTACGAAACTGAGAGCGCGCAAATTTCCGTGCAGCCGATGCAAAAACCCTATCCACCCTTGTGGATGCAAAGCCGCGATCCCGAGACCTTGGAATTTTGCGCCGCCAACGGCATGAACACCGGCTACTTCCTGGTCTTCCCCCGCGACGAAGCGGCGCCCCGGTTCCGGAAATATTTGGAAGACTGGGACAAAGCGGGCTGGAATTACCGCCCAAAAATTGCCTATTCGACCGTTGTCTATGTGGATGAGACGGACGAGAAGGCGTTGGATACGGCGTTGTTCCGGGCATCCCGCGCCTATGAAGGGTTCTTGGCGCCGGCGGTCGGTGATGAGACGTTCGAAGAGCGGGTCGCCGCACACGCCAAAAAATTCAATGCCCGCGGCGAAGATGGCGCCGCCCAGATCATGGCCAATTTATTCGATCCCGAATATTTGTTTGAACACAATCTGGTTTTCATCGGCTCGCCCGAAACCGTGACGCGCAAATTAAAAGAGGCCGCCACCAAGGGCGTCTTCAACACCTTCATGGGCGAATTTAATTTTTCCGATTTGGGCGAAGAGGATTTAATGCGCTCGATCCGTATGTTCGGCGAACAAGTGATGCCCGAACTTCGCGATTTCGAACCGTTTTAGGAAATTCCAGTGGGGAATATCATGCACAATATCATCGTTATCGGCGGCGGCTTTGCAGGCCTTAATGCGACTCTCAATGCGGCCGATCAGGCGCGGCAGCATGATGGCGATATCACTGTCACCCTGGTGTCCAATTCCGAATACATCACGATGCGGCCGCGGCTCTATGAAGTTAACCCCAAAACCTTGCGCGAACCTTTGCGCCCGATATTCGATGCCGCCGCCATCCCGTTTAAATGCGCCGAGGCAAAGTCTATCGATACTGCGGGGCAGACGGTGGAAGTCATCACCCCGGACGGCAAGGCGGAAACCCTTGCCTATGATCGGATCGTCCTGACGGCGGGCAGCCGGCTTAGACTGCCGCCCGTGCCGGGACTTTCCGAGTTTGGCTGGAACATCGATGACTACGCGGGCGCCGTTGCCTTTGATGAGCATCTGAAGATGGTCACCAACGATGCTGCGGCTCCGGGCATGGATACCTTCGTGATCCTCGGCGGCGGTATCACCGGCATCGAGCTGGCCTTGGAAATGCGGACCCGCATCGAAGCTCACGGAAACACCGAAGCCGCCAAAGCCGCTCGCATAATTTTGCTCGATATGGCTTCGGAGATCGGACCGGACGTTGGCGCTAACCCGCGCCCGATCATCGCCGAGGCTCTGGAACAAGCCGGCGTCGAATGCATCATGGGCCATCAAGCCGCCATGGCTGCAAAGGATCATTTGATCCTTGACGATGGGACCCGGATCGAGACCGCCACTGTTGTCGTCACGACCGGCATGATCGCCAATTCTTTGGGCGCCGAAATCGGCGGGACCTTGGACGAAGCGGGCCGCTTGCATGTGGACGACAACCTCCGCGTGGCCGGCCCGTCCGAAATCTTTGCCGCCGGCGATATGGCGCGCGCCTTTGTTGACGACACCCATGTGGCGCTGATGTCGTGTCAGCATGCGGGCACCATGGGCAAATACGCCGGGGTGAATGCGGCCAGGGATTTGCTCGGGCTGGACCTTCGCCCCTACCGCCAACCAAACTACGTCACCTGTATTGATTTGGGAAATTACGGCGCGGTGCTGAGCCAAGGCTGGGACCGGCAGGTTCAATCTTCCGGGGCCGAGACCAAGGCGCGCAAGCGCATGATCAACGAGCGCCTGATCTACCCGCCCAAGCCCGGCCCGGCGGAAGAAATTTTCGCCGCCAGACGCATCGACGAATACGGGCGCTAAAAAAATGCCGGGGTCCCAAGACCCACGCATGAGGCGGCTTTTGGCCGCGCCCATTCTTCCCCTGATCGGGCGCATGTCGGCGCCGAATGTCGTTGTCATTGCCGTGCAGACATTGGTGACCATCGGCGACGCCTGGTTCATCGGCCATCTCGGCATTATTGGGCTGGCTTCTCTCGCCATCGTGTTCCCGGTGCAGACCTTGATGCAGATGATGTCGGCGGGGGCCATGGGCGGCGGCATTTCATCGGCCATCGCGCGGGCGCTCGGGAGCGGTAATCGGATGCGCGCCGACGCCCTTGTCCTGCACGCGCTGATCATCGCAGTTTTGATGGCGGCGGCGTATTTGATTATCGCCGGCATTTTGGCGGAACCTTTGTTCAAGGCTTTGGGCGGCCAAGGGGAGGTCTTGTCGGGCGCGGTTGAATACGCCCATATCGCTTTCGGCGGCGGCATTGCCCTGTGGCTGGCAAATTCATTTGCGTCGGTCATTCGCGGCACCGGCAACATGGTGCTGCCGGCAATTGTCATGATCGGGACCGGACTGATCCAGGTCGCCCTCGCCGGCGCCTTCACATTCGGCTGGGGGATATTCCCGGCGCTTGGGATTGCCGGGCCGGCCGCCGCCTTGGTCATTGCGTTTGCCATCGCCGCCCTGGTGCTCGGCGGATATCTTTTTAGCGGCAAGCCCGGCATCCAGTTGCGCTTCCGCGGCATCGCCCTTCGCCGGGAATTATTTGGCGATATCGTTAAAGTCGGCGGTGTCGCCTGCGGCAACGCCTTGCTGACCATCGGCACGGTGTTGATCGTGACCCGGCTGGTCGCGATCGAAGGCGCAGCCGCCTTGGCGGGGTACGGTCTCGGCAGCCGGTTAGAGCTTATTCTCATTCCAATTTCCTTCGGTGTCGGCGGCGTCCTGACGGCGGCCGTCGGCGTTAATTTCGGCGCTCAGCAATTTGCCCGCGCAAGGGCCATCGCCTGGACCGGCGGGCTCGCCGTATTCGTCGTCACCGGCGCCATTGGTTTGATTGCTGCGGTGTGGCCGAATTTGTGGCTCGGCTGGTTCACCACGGACGCGGCGGCGTACCGGATGGGCGCGGTCTATTTGCAATTTGCCGGACCGATGTACGGCATGTTCGGCCTCGGCATGGCGCTTTATTTTGCGTCCCAAGGCACCGGCAATATGATCTGGCCGTTCAGCGCCGGTGTCGCCCGGCTTGTTGTTGCGGCGGGCGGCGGCTTCGCCGCGGTCAGTTTTCTGGGCGCCGGGCCGGAGGCCTTATTCGCCTTCGTCTCCGCCGGATTGTTTGTCTTCGGCGGCGCTATCGCCGTGTCGCTTTTCAGCCGCGTGTGGAACCCAAAGGACTAGCGATCCTATTCCGCAGCTATCCTGGCTTCGATCGGGGCTTGGGCCATAATTTCCCGGTATGATTCCAACCAGTCGGCGCCTTCGTCGGTAAAGAACGCGCCGCCGCGGGTGCCGGCGAAGGCCGCCGGGTTTGCCGCGCACGGCGGCAAGGTGCCGTCCTTGGCGTAGGCGTTGGCAGCGCGGATCAAGCGCCTTCGCGTTTCCGTGATCATCTTGTCCGAGGGCGCCAAATGTTCGAACGTATGATCGGTGATGGCGCCCATGCTTTCGGTGATGGCCTGGTCCTGCAAAATGATGCCGCCGATGCCGGTGTAAGATTTACCGCGCTGAATGTCCCGGTCGATCAAGTAGTCGTTGGCGCGATTTTCTTTTAAGCGCCAGCGGCCGTTCCAATCGGTTGTATTGGGCAGGTTATGAAAATCATCGCCGCCGGCGATGGCGTTGCGTTCCCTCCAATCCTCCGCTGTCCGGTTGTCTTTTTTGAACAGGATGATGCACATGGTGTTTTCATCATCGATGGGCACGTAGCCGCGCAAGGCGACGTTCGTATCCAAGGCCGCCAATGGCGGCAAGGCGAAGCACGGAAAGAGGAAATGCGCCAGCCGCCAATTGAGCTTGCCCTCAAATTCCGCCGCCGGTCGGTAGGCGGCGTAAACGGCGCCGTAATCGGTTTCTTTGGTCAAATATTCCGGCGCCCGGTTGGCAACGGTGGAGCGGAAGGTGGCGCCTTCGAAATTGCCTTTGCCGACGGAGCCGAAATGCAAAAAGCCCAGATGCGAGGTATCCAATTCGCCTTCGATGGCTTGCAGATAATTGCATTCGCGCAGCTGAAAATTGATGCCCATCTGTTCTTCGGGGACCAAATTGGCTTCGTGATCGGGCAGGCCCGGTGCGTTTTCCTGAACGCCCATGAATATCCAGATCAAGCCATTGCGCTCCTCTGCCTTATACGCTTTGGCTTTGACCTTGGCTTTGAAATCTTGGGTAGGCGGCACGTTGGCCATATCCAAACAGTTACCGTCGACGTCGAATTTCCAGCCGTGATAGACGCAGCGAATACCGTTTTCTTCGTTGCGGCCAAAGAACAAGGAAGCGCATCTGTGTGGGCAGCGATGGTCCATGACGCCGACGCGCCCCGAGGTATCGCGAAACGCGATCAGTTTTTCGCCAAGAATTTTAAGCCGCACGGGATCGCCATCGGCGACCAATTCGGACGACTTGGCGACCGGCAACCAGAACTGGCGCATCAATTCGCCCATCTTGGTGCCCGCCCCGACTCGGGTCAGGATTTCATTTTCATTTGCCGTGGTCATTTTTTCGGACTCCCTTATTCGTCCTTGCCCTCGAAGCGGTAATATTTGGCGAAGCGCATCAACGGCTCGTCGGTCATGGAAAACATCTGCGTGTCTGCGCTGGGCCGGTGTTCGATCCAGCGCCAGGTCGGGGCAACGAAAATATCACCCCGGCTCCAATGGATTTCTTCGCCGTCGATGATCGATGTGCCGCTGCCGTCCATGATGGCGAAGGACGTATTGGCGTTGGTGCGGAACGCGCGGGTGGTCCTGCCGGCTTCCAGGCGCATGATGTAGAGGGCAAGGGGCGGGATATCCGGCGCTTCCAATTGGACGCGGGTTCCGAAATAGCCGTCGCCGTCGGCCCTTGCCCCATCCAGGCGCTTTTGAATGTCATCGCCGGAAAAGCGCATCGGCGATACTTCGACCACTTTGTCGACTTTCTCATACCCGTCCGGGTGCAGATCAAACGTCTGCACCTGTAACAATTTAACCAGCGGCACGTCGAGCCCGTCGATCCAGTAAGCCGGCTCGTCGCCGTTATGTTCGTGGCTGTGCCACATGCCGCCGGGGGTGAGCACAACATCGCCGGTTTCCATCAGCGTCTTTTCGCCGTTGACCACCGAATACATGTCCTTGGAATCCAATATGACGCGGAGCGCGTGGGCGGTGTGGCGGTGCGACGGCGCTTTTTCGCCGGGCATCACCAATTGATAGGCATGGAGCAGCGAGCGCGCCGCGCCCAGTTTATTTTCTTCGATGGGATTGCGGAAATTCAAAATACGCCGTCCGGCTTCTTCGGCGGAAATCAGCTTGGCCGCCACCGCCAGGGCAACTTTACATTCGGCGTATTTCCAATGGGCGGTCTTGTAGGGTGAGGATGGTTCCGATACGCCGAGCGCGCCGCCGTCCAAATCCCGCCGCCAGCCGCACACCACGTTGAGGTGTTCGATGCGGTCATAGAATTCATCCATGTCTTTGATATCGGCGTATTGGGCCTCGTAATCCGCCCCTTGGATTTGCGCTCCGTCCATTATTTTTCCTCCTCGTTTATCGTTCGCGGGCAGTTTACGCCTAATCGCGAAATTCCGAAAGTCCGCGGCGTACCATCCCTTGAATGATCCGCCCACTGCGCACAACATTTATGGGTGGCATGCGACACATTTTGCGGAAATCAAAAAATCATCGTCATTCCTCATCATTTATCGTCATTTCCAGCATTAGCCCCGACCTTAGGCCCTCCCCTTCAAGGAGGAGGGAGGAATAATTCCATATAGAACATAAACGGAACAAATCAAGGAGGAGGTGATATTCACGGCAATCGGCTCTAAACTCCGCCGATGATCGAAGTTACGTCCCATATCACCTTGAATGAGAACGAGATCGAGGAGCATTTCATCCGCGCCACCGGTCCCGGCGGCCAGAAGGTCAATAAGACCGAAACGGCGGTTCAGATCCGCTTCGATGCGCGGAAATGTAGGACCATTCCGCCGGATGTTTATGTGAGGTTGAAGGCACTCGCCGGCCGCCGCATGACGGCGGCGGGGGGGATTATCCTGACCGCACGTCGCTTCGCGGCGCAAGAACGCAACCGCGCCGCCGCCCGAG
>JABMOP010000553.1 GCA_013204125.1 Rhodospirillales bacterium
CTTTCATGCGCTCGCCCAATGCCGCGGCGGCGACAGCGCCGAAATAGCTGCCGAAACTGGTGCCGCGAAAGCCAAGCCGGTCGCCGTCAATGGCCGGATGGGTTTCCAGCCAATCATAGGCCGCCGTTACCGCGTCGCCGTGATTAGAAGCGGTCACCAAGACGCGGCGCGAGAAACATTCGCCCTGCCCCGGCCCGTCCAAGGCCAGGACCGCGATCCCCCGTTCCAACGCTTTATCGCCATAGATACTGACGCCGGTTTCCTTGCACCCGTCCATGCCTTGCGAGGTGACGATGCAGGGAAATTTGTCACCGTCCTTGGCACCAACGGGTAAATGTAAGTACGCGGGCAGGAATTGATCGCCAAAAGGAATTTCAACGCGCTCGATCGGCCGATCGGCGAACGAAATATATTTGCCGAAACATTCGTTCATTTTCACTTCCATTTCGAGAAGCGCGTCAGTCGCTGAATGGATCGGCCAGCGCGCCGTCGCCCATAACAAAGAGGCGATGAAATAGGATTCCCGCGCCGTAACCTTATGCCCCGCTTCCTCTGCCGCCTTGGCTTTGGCTTCGCGGCGTTTGGCTTGGATAACAAATTCCCGGTCAATATCGGCGTATTTTTGGATGCGGGCGGCGGTGGCGCGAAATTCGCCCGCCGCTTCGACGCCGCCGGGGGCGCTCATATAAATAATGCGCGCTTGGTCCCATTCGACGCCAACGGTCCCGATAACCGTATCGATCAACCAACGCTGTTCTTCCCAGCGGCGAACGCTGGGTACGTCATTCCCTGACATGGCGATTTCCTTCTTAAGCTACATTTTCAAAAGTTTTTTGACATTGCCGCTGAGAATTTTGGTGCGGTCTTCCTTGCCGAGCGGCACCTGTGCCATCCAGTCGGTGCCCGGCGAATTTTCGATATAGGGCCAATCGACGGAAAAGAGAATACGGTCGGCGCCCATTTCCATGATACTGCACAGAAGCGCCGCATCGGAAAAATTGCCGCTGGTGGTGATATAGAAATGTTCGCAGAATATTTCCTTGAACGGCACCACATCGACGCCCGGCTTGTTCATCGCGCTCATAACATGATTGATCCGCCACAACAGGAACGGCAATCCTTCACCCATATGGCCAAGGATGATCCTGAGCTTCGGGTATTTTTTGAACACGCCGCTGAGCACCAGGCGCAAGCCGGTCGTCGCCGTTTCCATGGTAAAGCCCCAGGCCGGCCCCAAAATCACCGGATAGTCTTCGACGTAATCTTTCAAATAGATATCGACCAGTTGGGGATGCGGCGGCGCTGGATGGACATAGATGGGAACGTCCAAAGCTTCGGCGCGCTCGAAGATCGGCCAGAACCGTTTGTCGTCGATAAACGTCAAATCGGTCAGCCCATGCACCATCGCGCCTTTGAAGCCGTGATCCTTGACGCAGCGTTCCAATTCATCGGCGGACCCTTTCGGATCTTGCGTCGGCAAGGTGGCGAAAGCTGCAAACCGGTCCGGTTTAGAGGCCACGAATTCGGCCAGCCGGTCGTTGACGTTCTTGGCTAAGATGACGCCGGCTTCGGCGCCGAAAGCCTGCGCCCCCGGTGGGCAATGGGACAACACTTGAATATCGATACCGGCTTCGTCCATTTCCTTGATACGCACACCGGAGAGATCCGCCAAGCGTTCGCGAAATGGATTAAAGCCAGGGCCCATCAATCCATCGACTTCGGCATCGAGGTAATGTTCCTCGATTGCAATGACTTGAATTCCATCTTGAACTGTCATG
Organism: Rhodospirillales bacterium; assembly: GCA_013204125.1. Lineage (GTDB taxonomy): Bacteria > Pseudomonadota > Alphaproteobacteria > Rhodospirillales > UBA2165 > JABMOP01. The sequence continues at coordinate 1,779 of JABMOP010000553.1, forward strand.
GTCTTCCTCCCCTTCCCGTTTGCGGCAGCCTAAGTTCTTCCATAGCTGCTCATTTCGAGATTATGAGAACATATTTACAGCGAAAGCAAAAGGATGGAGCGAGGCGGTTTTGACCAAAATCATATAAATGCGCCCGCCCTTATGGCATGGCTGACATATCACTCAAGGAGGGCTCGCCATGATCGTCGATCTTGAACACCATTTCAGGCTGCCGCGCGAAGACGCCGGCGCCCAAGTCAGCCGCCGCTGGACCGAGGACGGACAAGTAGAATATTCGCAAGGGAATTCCGGCGCCGACATCGGCGAACATCTCAGTTTCATGGACGAAGCCGGCATCGACATGGCGGTGTTAAGCGGAAATTTGGAAAATGCGCCGTTGGATACGGTAAAAATGTGGAACGACGCCTGCGCCCGCGCGGTCAGCGATCATCCCGCCCGGCTTGCCGGTTTCGCCTGCACCTTGCCGCTCGGCGGGGAGCCGGCGTTCGATGAGCTGGAACGCGCAATCAAGGAACTTGGCATGAAGGGGGTCCATATCAATGCCCGGCCCGGCGGGCTTTGCCTGGATTCCAGGGAACTTTGGCCGTTCTATGAAAAAGTCGCCGAACTGGACGTTCCCATCGACGTCCATGTGGAAACCCTGCCGGACGGCTACGACGTGCTCCACGCGCCTTGGATATTGTATTACGTCCTGGCGCGGGAATTCGATATCACCCAGCAGGTCTTTAGACTGTGCTTCGGCGGTGTATTGGAAGATTTTCCCGGCCTCAAAATTATCGTCAATCATTTCGGCGGCGGCGTATCGGCGATCAAGGAACGCATGGATTATTACGTCGGATTGTTCGAAGGCGATGTTTATCCGGGCGATCCCTTGATCAGCCGCCCATGGCAGGAATATTTCGATCAGCTTTATTTCAACATGGCCGGGCGTGGGCCGGGTCTGGCCAGCGTTAAATGCGCGTTGACCTGCATCGCCCCGGAAAAGCTCCTGTTCGGTTCCGACTGGCCGCCCAATTTCGAAAACGACCCGGCGGCCTTGCGCGCCTATATCGACGATATCCGGAGCCTGGATCTTGCCGATGATCAAATCGAAGGCATGCTGGGCGGCAATGCGGCGCGCCTGTTGGCCCTTAGCCTCCACTGAAAATAGGGCGCGCTTGAAGTTTTTTGGATAAGGGTCGATGTTGGCCCCCAAGAAACCAAAATCAATGGGAGGCCAGGCGATGATCTACGAAATGCGCAGTTACACAGTAAAACCGGGCGTCATAGAGGACGTGTTGGAAAAATTTGGCGCCGGTTACGATACGCGCAAAGATATTCACCCCTTGGCCGCTTTTTGGGTGACCGAAACCGGGCCGTTGAACCAGATCATTCAAGTCTGGCCGTGGGATGACATGGCGCACCGGGAAGCCGTGCGCGCCGAGGTCAACAAACTATCCACCTGGCCGCCGGGGCTTGGCGATGCAGTCACCTCCCAAAACGTCGAAATGTTCAACGCCTTTCCCTTCGCCGATAAGATGCGGCCCGGCAATCCCGGGCCGGTCTACGAGATGCGCATAGATCAATACGGACCTGGGAAATTGCGCGCTGTGCGCGGCGCCTGGGAAAAAGTGATCGCCGATAACGAAGATGTGCCCATCGTCTCGGTGATGGCGACGGATCTTGGCGCGCTCAACAAGCTGGTCCATGTGTGGGCCTTTGAAAGCCTGGGCCAGCGCAGCGAAGTTCTTGGCGGCCCGGCGGGTAAAATATGGTCGGCGGATGCGCTCTTTGATGAAGGGACCGCGCCGGAACGGCAATATTCAAAGCTTATGCGCGCTTCGGCTTTCTCGCCGATGCAATAGGGAAATTCGGATTCGATTTCAAAACTTGTAGGCAATGCCAATCCCGACTTCGGTTGTCGTATTTGCCGGCTCATAAGCTTGAAACAGGAGAGCGCCGGCATAGGAGCCCGTCGCAATATCGGATTTGCCTATATCCCAGTACCTGAAGAATGAATAGACACTGGTTTTTTCATTAATCTTGTAATCAACCGTAAAATCCACACCCCATCCGGAAGTCTGATCATTCTCAATGTCCGAATAACCCAAAATATTTGACAAGTAAGAGGTCTGCCTTCCCGCGACAAAGTAATTGAATTGACCTTTTATTTTTATTCTTTCATTGAGATCAAATATGCCGCCCGCAGGAATATATAAATATTGTGATTGGCGGTCATAACCTAGTGCGCCGGTTGAAGATGTCTGTCCGCCGCTATCATCATATAACCAGCGATACCCCAAACCTATTATCGGGGTAAATTTTTCAAGCCTATAACCGACATAGGTTTCGCCCCTGAATTTATAATAATCTTTGTCGAGTGTGCCTGATCCACTGTAGTCCACCCACCCCCGCGTTACTTCCGCGGTGTATAGAATATGCCATGGCTTTTCGGCACTAACGGGAACATCCCATTCTCTCACCCCTACGGAAACAAAGGCGGGGTTAGACGTGTCGTTCATAAAATTTGGTTCTTCGTAATAATAATAGCTCAGATCAAAAGTGACGCTTGCCGAATGGGCCAAGTTTGTTTGGCCGGCAATTAGGAAACAGCCGATTACAAATGCCGCTATCTTCAAATTTTTCATAGTGTCGTCCCCGGAGGCTAAATTCTTATAAATTGATTTAAAGCCGACGATAGGTCACCAAAGGAAATACTATTATACGGTCAATAAAATATTAATTTGCCCCTATCGAGAGAATCTTAAATCAGCGGCAGTTGATCGAAAAGAAGCATCCCGCCGATGCCGATGGAGATCAGCGCCACGCCGGCGGTTAGTCCATTGTAAGCCCATGTCATGCGCAGCGCGGTCAGGCGCAAGGGAACGGCGATGACGCTGGACAGCAAGGCCATGCCGAGGATCGAGCCGATGCCGAAAAGCGCCATAAAGCCAAAACCAAGCCCGATCGAGTTCATGCCGCCAAGGGTCAGCAATACCAACGCGGCCGAACCGGCAAGCCCATGCACGGTGCCGACCAGAAGGGCGCGCAATGTGAGGGCGCGCTTGTGGCGATGTTGATGCAAGGAAGCTTCGTGGTCGCTTTCGCCGCTATGGCCGTGGGCATGAAAATGCGCCTGGCCGCCGTGGTGATGTTTATGAAAATGGATACGTTCGAGCGCCATGCGGCGGACAATATCGGCGCCCAGAATAATCAGCATCACCCCGACCAGGGATTCCAGCAAGGCGGCGATGTTTTCCGGCACCGCCGCATCGAGCATCATAACCACGGAACCGACGACAAATATCGTCACCGTATGGCCCAGCCCCCAGGCGAGGCCAAGGCGCAGCGTTTGCTTGGCTCCGCGCGTGCCGGTCGCCAGCGCCGCAACCGCCGCCACATGGTCAGCTTCGAGCGCGTGGCGCAGCCCCATCAGGAAGCCGGTAAAGACGATTGTCAGCATAATTCGCCGTATTTTTTGGGTGTGAGTTCGATGCGGCAATTGACCAATGCACCGCCCAAGAGTCAAGACGAAGATACGGGGCTGGGGGCATGAGCTTGTGCCGGTATGCATAAGTGATAGGCTCAAGGAAACCAGCGACCAGGGAGAAATAACATGTCCGAAGATTTATTATTGGTGGGAAGCGTGCCTTACGATACCGCCGAAGAAACCTTTCGCGCGCTCGGCCCGACGCTTGGCCCCTATCTTTCGTTCATGCCGGACGGCGAAATTGGCGAGCGTATCAACTGGATCAATTTCCTCGCCCACCGGGTGTTCCACGGCCATCCCGATATTGAAACCGTAAAACGCCCGCTGACGCCGGATGGCGTCGAAGCATCGCGCGGCGCCCAGGGCGGCGAAGGGACAACCTGGCATTTCAAAGTTAAACCCGGCGTCAAACAGGTGCGCTTCGGCGATCCCGGCTGGCGTCTCGGCTATGCCCACGACGCCATAAATTCGTATTTCGTCTTTAAGACCCTGAAATCCGAAGGCGTCATTCCTGATGGGGTCCGCTTTCAAGTGTCGATCCCGTTGACGGCAAGCGCCATTCGACTGTTTTTCCCCGATGCCGACGACTACCCGAATATTCGGGATGGCTTCACCGAAGCCCTTCATCACGAAGTTGCGACCATATTCGATCATATCCCGCAGGATGATCTGGCCATCCAATGGGATTGCGCCATCGAAGATACGCTGATTGAGCGGGCCTTGGCGGAGGGCGGTATCGAGGCGGCGGCGAAAACCGCTTCGGATATATTTGCGCCGGCGAACGATGTTTGCGCCCATATCCCGCCCGCGGTCAAAGTCGGCTATCACGCCTGCTATGGGACGGCGACCGGGTGGCCGGTGCGCCAACCGGAAGACCTCACCGGTTGCGTGCTTTTGTGCAACGCCGCCATCGCCCAATCGGGCCGGGCCATTGATTTTATCCATATGCCGACCGTCGCCGGCGCCGACGCAGCCTATGTCGCGCCGCTGGCAGACTTAAAAACAGACGGCGCCCGCGTCTATATGGGCCTTATCCATGCCTTGCACGAAAGTGACGGCATGCGCCGGCAAATGGAATTGATCAAAACCCATATTCCCGATTTCGGCGTCGCCGCGCCTTGCGGCTTCGGCCGTGGCCCGGCCAAGATGTCGTCGCAAACCGGCCTCGCCAGCCCCAATGCCTATATGGACGGGCTGATCGCCGATCAAATCGCGGCGGTCGCATTATTGCGCGATGTGATGGGCGGGTAGGCGAGCCGATTGCATATGTGCAGCGCCTGGATTACCATTTTGATAGACAAGAAAACTGAACAAATATTATTCTGCGAATACTGGAAAATGGGAGGACGGAGTTATGTTACATCCATCAAGAAAACGCTTACGCCTTGCCGCCGGAACGATGGTGGCAGCGGGAC
>JABMOP010000554.1 GCA_013204125.1 Rhodospirillales bacterium
GAAGGCGATGCGGTCGCGGTGTTTGGGGTCCATGTTGGCTTGGATTTTGAATACGAATCCGGTGACTTTGTCTTCGTCTGGTTCCACATCTCTTTCGGCGCAGGTTTGGCGGCGGGGCGGTGGGGCATAACGGGTTAGCCCCTGCAGCAATTCCCGGACGCCGAAATTGTTGATGGCGCTGCCGAAAAAAACCGGGCTCAAATGGCCGGCGCGATAGGCATCCAGATCGAATTCCGGGCAAAGGCCGCGCGCCATTTCCACCTCTTCGCGCAATTTCTTGACGGCGTATTCGGGGAGGAGTGCGTCGAGTTTTGGATCCTCCAAGCTTTCACAGGCAACAATCGTATCTTCTTCGCCGGTATCGTCTCCGCTGGCATGTCCCTTTGGCGTCAACACTAAGCGGTCGCCCAAAATATCGAAGCAGCCTAAGAAATCTCGCCCCATCCCAATCGGCCAGCTTGCCGGCGTAACGTCAAGGGCGAGTTTTTGTTCGATTTCATCCAGTAGATCAAAAGATTCCAGCGCTTCACGATCCATTTTATTGATATATGTGATGATCGGAATATTGCGCAGCCGGCACACTTCGAACAGTTTTAGCGTTTGCGCTTCGATACCCTTGGCCGCGTCGATAACCATGACGGCCGAATCCACCGCCGTCAGGGTGCGATAGGTATCTTCGCTAAAGTCTTCATGGCCCGGTGTGTCCAAAAGGTTGAACAGGCAGCCGTTATATTCATAGGTCATCACCGAAGACGCTACCGAAATGCCGCGCTCTCGCTCGACCTTCATCCAATCCGAATGGGCGCGCCGGGACTCGCCCCGCGCCTTGACCGCACCGGCCATGTTGATAGCGCCGCCAAATAGAAGTAATTTTTCCGTCAGCGTCGTTTTACCGGCGTCCGGATGCGAGATAATCGCAAAGGTCCGCCGGTTGGCGATGGTGTTATGTATTTCAGACATGATGGCTATATAGGCAGTTTGGCGCCGCTCTGCATTAGAGGGAGCTGGTTTCTAGTGGCGACGGCGATTACTCATGAACCGGTAGCGGCTATCCGATGTGACGGAAATATCAATGTCCTCACCGTCGCGGCGCAGATTAAACACCACCTCGACGCCGGCTTCACCCAGCGACCAAATTTTCCGGTACATCGCGGCAAGTGTATCGACGCTTTCGTCGTTGATACCGGTGATAAGGTCGCCGGCTTCGACGCCCGCCCCCTCGGACGGGCCATCGGGGGTAGTGCCGGACACGAACAACCGGCCCATGGCTTCGGCGGTATACATGCCAATCCAAGGCCGCATTGGTCCTTGGGCGTGACCTTTGGTGATCAGATCCTCGTAGATCGGTTTCAATAAATCGATGGGCACAAACATATTGCCTTGGCTATCTTTGCGGCCCGTTTCCGCGTCATTAACCCAAAGCGAGCCAAGGCCACATAATTTGCCATCGGCGCGGATCAGCGCGGCGCCGCTCCAATTGGGATGAATGGGGGTGGTGAATATGGCTTCGTCCAGCATGTATTCCCAGGAACCCGCAAATTCCCGCCTGGAAGCGACGGTACCGGAAATGGAATGCTGATCCCCGCCATAAGGCGCAATGATGACCGATTCGCCTTCTTGCAAATCGGCTGCGGTGCCCATCGGAAGCGTCGGTATATCCAGCGGCTGAAGCGCGTGAATGATGGCCATTCCCGTTTCATGGCTGTAGCCGACCAATTCGGCTTCCACTTCTTTTCCGCCGCGTGCATGGAGAACGATGCGGCTGGCATCGACAACCAAATACCCGATGGTCAGAATAAAGTCATTATCGCTGATCTTGATGCCGTTGCCTTGCCGCTCGGTGCCTAAGGTGCGCGCGCTAAATGCGTCTTCGGGCACTTCGGATGACAGCCGCACTACGCTGCTGAGCGCTTTCTCTAAATCAAAGGACAAGTCATCTTGATTAGGATGAGGTGCCAGTTTCAAGGTTGGATCAAGGAGATGCAGGAGGCCGCTTGGACGATGTCCGTTGGCGCGTTCAATTCCGGTCATAAAGAGGGCCTTACCTTTAATTTAGTTAAGAATCTGCAAGTTGGCGGCCACACTAATGCCTAATCCATTCAATTTCCAGACTCGTCCTCAGTGGCTCGATTTTGGCCCCGTTGCAGCTTCGATTCGCGGCGTAAAATATAGCTGGTCGCGCCAACGATTATTGCCGCGCCGATCCAGGTCCATACTCCGGGAAATTCACTAAAGGCAAAATATCCGATCAAGGCCGCCCAAATCAGGCGCGTAAAAACAAATGGTTCGAGCGATGAGACATCCACATAACGAATGGCCATAACCATGGTGATATGTCCGATTGCCGCAAGTACGCCGACAGCGGCGATCCAGGCCAATTGGATCGGCGACGGCGTTGTCCAGAAAAAAAGCGCCAAGACGAAAGAAATGGGGGTTTGTAAGATAGCCACATAGGCGCTGCAGGTTATCGCGCTGTCCCATTTGGACAAATGCTTTGCAAATATTTTGGTGCCGGCGCTAAAGACGCCGGAAATGAGCACGAATGCGAAGCCTATATTGACCGCCTCGAAACCCGGTCGAATGATAATCACGGCGCCGATAATACCGACGCCAATGGCGACCCAGCGGCGCACCCTCATGGCTTCCCCGAGAAAAACCGCTGCACCCAAAGTGACGAATAGGGGACCGATCAGAGCGAGCGCCGATGCATCCCCGAGTGGCGTCAAAGATAATGCGATGTACCAGGTAGAGAGAGATGCGACATTTATGAAAGACCTTGCGACATGAAGGTGGAATTTTTTGGTGCGCATGGGGCCGAAGCCGACACGCGCGAGCCATGGCACATAGAACAAGGCGGAAAATAAATTGGAAAAGAAGGCGAGTACGATCGGGTGAACTTCGCTGCCAAGATGGCGAATAATTCCGTGCGACGTGGTGAACATCAATAGGCTGAATATGGTTATGGCTGCGGCGAAGGCGAAGCCTCCCCGTAAAGGGTGCCGGCTAAATTTTTGGGATATTGATTGCCCTTGGTGAGACATGGGTTCGAGTACGTGTGTGCCAGTGCGCTGTCGCGGGGGCTATAATTTACAAGAGGTGGTAGAGGATCGGCTCTAAAGCGCGTAGCGTAGCGCCATCATAAAAGTGTGATATGATGATTGGAAAGTCAGGAGGTTGCCCACCGCATCTTGAATTTCAGGGTCCTGAGCATCAAAAAATCGGTAACTGGCTTCGATTGTTATCCGTTCATCAAACGGTACGGAAACGCCGGCGCCAAATTGCATAGCAAAAACAAAATCGCTGTCGTCGTAGAAATCGGTACCGTTCCCTTTAATATCCTTCAGACCAACGGATGAAAGCCCGACGCCTCCAAATACGAACGGCGTGAATGAAGACTGTCCTGAAAAATCATAAACGAGGTTGGCCATTGTCGAGAACGAAGCGACTGAGCCCGAGACGTTGCCCGAGTTGATCGCGGTGCTTTTTGCGATGCCGGCAATTGATTTTACATCGTTATGAATATAAATCATCTCCGCTTCAGCGCGAAAATCATTTTGCAGATCGATTCCGAGTGCGCCAGACAGATTGATCCCTAAATCAAATTCCATCGAATTATTATTACTCGACCCGGAAATTTCGGCTTCTCGTTCGAAGCTGAATCCGGCTCCGCCGCGGGCGTAGAATGGCCGTTGGTAACTTTGCCTATTCACTTGCACCGGCGTCATCGGGGCCTGCTGCCCCTGCCCCTGCCCCTGCATCAATGGCGGCTGATACTGGGCGGCCGGTTGCTGATAGGGATCGAGCCCCGAGGGCGCTTGGCGCTGCGGTTGGTATTGCTGGCTGTCTGGACGCCACTGGTAAGGGTCCAACCCACGGGGGACTTGGCGCAACGGCGGATATTGAGCCTGCGCGGTTTCGATGATGCCGATTACTTCCGGCGGCTCCAATCCATCCTCTATGGGCTTCACCGGGAGTGTCGACGCTGAAATTGGATGTGCCTTGGGCATCTCCGTTTGAATTGCCGACAGCATGTATTTGGAAGCGCCAGGCGCAGATTTCGGCGCTGCTATTGCATCAATGACGACCCGGTGCCCGCGCTCCGAGGAAGGCGAGACCAAAAACGGGCGCTTGATTCTAACTGATTGGCCCATGAGAAGACTTAAGATTCCACCGCCGTCTTCGGATCTGTCATAGCGGAAACCGGCAAGGGTGCCCCGGGCATGACGTTTGGAAAATGCGCCGGCTTCCCAAATTGCTTCCGGGATTTCGATAAATATGATCCGTCCATCCGTGGACACATCAAATTGCATGTTTGTGGGCTTGGATAGATCGAGAACGATGCGCGTCTTGTCTGGGTGGATGCCAACACGAAGGCCGGATACTGCGCCCGGCCCTCGGGCGCCTGAATTAGGCGTTGCAGAAATCTGGTTTGAGTCATGTGCCGGATTTATAGATTGCGCGCCAGCCGGCTGGACGCTGCCCAGGATAAGCGCACTCAACGTTCCGAATATGGCCACCGATATAACTTCAGCCCGCCCCATATATTCGCTGTTCCTTATGTTTGTAAGCCCACAGAATTAAGTTGGCGAATGCCTGATATATGAATAGTACTACAAGATGTTGTGGGTCAATGCATTAAATAATCAATTTATCGTATTTTTATGATAATTTTTGTCTGGGGTCGGCTTGTTTCGGGGCTGCCAATTCGGCTTGTTCCCCAATCAGAAAAAGCATACCCCTGGAAGCTCACTCAGAATATCACCCAAATATATCGAGGCGAAAATGGTCAAGGCAGCACGCATATTGTTGGAAACATTGCAATTACATCAGGTGGACCGTGTATTTTGCGTGCCCGGAGAAAGCTATTTGTCACTTATCGATGCGTTCTATGACGCAGATGACATCGATGTCGTGACCAGCCGTCATGAAAGCGGCGCCACGTTGATGGCCGTCGCGGATGCTAAAATTACCGGCCACGCCGGCGTTGCCGCTGTCAGTCGCGGTCCCGGCGCTACCAACGCCTCGATCGGAATACATGTAGCCCAGCAAGATGCTGTGCCGCTTGTCTTATTGGTTGGGCAAGTGGCGCGCCAGGATTTAGGCCGCGAAGCCTTTCAGGAAGTTGACTACCGCCAGACCTTCGGCGATATGGCTAAATGGGTCGTGGAAGTGGATAACGCCGACAAGCTGGCCGAATCCGTGCGCCGCGCCTTTCATATTGCTTGCTCGGGAACGCCGGGTCCGGTGGTGATATCGTTGCCTGAAGATATGTTGGATGATGAAACCAATACGGCGCCGCTGGGGCCGAGCCCTACTCCCATTTCCCGGCCGGCGCCCGATCAGGTAAGCGATCTTTGCGATAGAATAAGCCGCGCCGAGCGGCCACTCATTATCGCCGGCGGTCAAGCGGGCTCGGAAGAAGGCCGCCGCGCCCTGCGTGCCGTGTCCGAGGCCTGGAACGTGCCGGTTGCGGTTTCGTTTCGCCATCAAGATCTGTTCGACAATACGCACCCTAATTTTAGCTGTCATCTAGGGTTCAACATGCCGGCGGTTTTTCGCGATACCTTGAACGAAGCGGATCTCGTGGTGGCGATCGGCACTCGGCTCGGTGATGTCACAACCCAAGGATATACGATACCGGCAGCGCCGAAACCGCGGCAATCGCTGGTTCACGTCTACCCCGATCCCCACCATCTTGGCCGCGTGTTTGAGACCGAACTTGCCATTGCCGCCGATGCCACCGAGACGCTGGCCGCCATGGCCACCGTCAATGCGCCCGAACCGCCGCCGGGCCGGGCCGATTGGCTGGCGCGTGCGCATGATCTTTCTGCGCGCTTTGCCGAGTGGTCGCCAAAATCGGCCGATGACGGCGTTGTCTTTGGAAACTTGGTTTCGCATCTCGGCGAATGTTTGGAAGAAGACGCCTTCATCGCCGTTGATGCTGGAAATTTTTCCACCTGGGTGCATCGCCTGTTCCCGTTTAAAAGCTCAAACACATTTGTCGGCGCCGTTGCCGGCGCCATGGGCATGGGCGTGCCCGGCGCTGTGGCTTCGGGACTTCGCGCCAATGGCCGCCAAGTCGTGTGCTTCGTCGGTGACGGCGGCTTCCAGATGACCGGTAATGAAATTTCGGTCGCCGTTGAAAGAAAACTGCCAATCCGAATTTTTGTTTCCAATAACGGTAGCCTTGGCACCATCCGGCTCTATCAGGAGAAATCCTATCCCGGCCGCACCATCGCCACGGAATTGCCCAATCCGGATTTCGCCAAGCTTGCCGAGGCATTTGGCGCCAAGGGGCTTAAAATTGACAGCGACGCCGATATCGCGCCGGTAACCAAAGAGGCGCTGGCCACCGATGGTCCGGTGCTGATTGAAGTGCGCACCAGTCTTGAATACATCGCCGCCTACGTCACCATGACCGATATAAGAGGCTAGGGATTGGCGGTGACGATGAAACCAGGAGAGAACCGATGACCGCAAAAACAATAGGCATCTTGAGCCCCGGCGATATGGGCCACAAGGTCGGAGAATATGCGATATCTCTCGGCCACCGGGCGGTAACAGCCCTTGATGGCAGATCCGATGTGACGCGCATGCGCGCCGAGCGCGCCGGTTTCGAAGATTTGGGAAGCTTGGCCGGGGTAGCCGCTGCCGCCGATATCATACTCTCGATCATGCCGCCCGAACGCGCCGCGGCATTTGCAGATGAAGCGATTGCCGCGATCAAGGCAACCGGTGCCGAGCCTCTTTATGTCGATTGCAACGCTATATCGCCGGCCACAACTCAAGGCATCAATGATGCGTTCGAGGCCGCCGGGCTGCCTTTTGCCAATGTCGGTATTATTGGAAGCCCGCCGGGCGGGCTCGCCGCCACCAAATTTTATGCCAGCGGCGAATTGGCCGGGGCTCTCGATATTTTGGATGGCGACGGCATATCGGTGCGTCAGATGGGGCCTGAGATCACACGCGCGTCGGCGATTAAGATGTGCTACGCGGGGCTCACCAAAGGATTAATGACGCTGCAAACTTCGGTCTTATTGGCCGCGGAAATGCTCGGCGTCTATGACGAACTGACGGCCGAATTCGCGGCCAGTCAAAAACCCCATTGGGACGCCATGCAAAAACGCGGACCGTTCCAGGCGGCCAACGCCGGGCGTTGGTCGGGCGAAATGGATGAAATCGCCAAAACATTCAATGAAGCCAGCATCACCGGAAAAATCCATGACGGTGCGGCGGAAGTATTCCGCTTTTTGGATGCCACCGCGCTCGGTCAGGAAACGCCGGAAACCCTGGATCGAGACAGGACCATCGGTGATACAGTTAAAATTTATCGCCACGCGCTTGAGAGCAAGCGCGTGGCGGAATAGGCTGCCTGAGGCAATAAAATAACATTACGGAAGGTTAAATAGATTATGGATTTGACAGGTGAATACAGAATACCGGCCACCCGCGCAAAGGTGTGGGACGCTCTCAACGATCCGGAAATATTGAAACAATGCATCGACGGATGTGAAGAGCTAAACAAGGATTCCGACACCGAATTCACGGCGCGCGTAACGGCCAAGGTTGGACCGGTCAAAGCCAAATTCACCGGTAAGGTTACGTTGTCGAACATCGATGCGCCCAACGGGTACACAATCTCGGGCGAAGGGCAGGGCGGCGTTGCCGGTTTCGCCAAGGGCGGCGCTGATGTGAAACTCGCCGAAGACGGCAGCGATACGGTTTTGACCTACGCAGCCAAAGCCGAGGTCGGTGGCAAACTGGCCAGTGTCGGCAGCCGATTGGTCGAAGGGGTCGCAAAGAAAACTGCAGATGATTTCTTTGGTAAGTTTACCGC
>JABMOP010000555.1 GCA_013204125.1 Rhodospirillales bacterium
AAATACGATAGGCGGTATTGCCGTCTTCAGTCACCAACCGGCCCTCTTTCAACACAAGTTTTTGACCGGACCGAGGGCATTGCAATAGGCCGATAAGCTTTGGGTCGATTGAATTATTATGCGACGAATCTGAATTTCGAGACATTAATGCAGTCCTTACCGGCGTCATAATAATTCGATGGCATTGAAGATACGTGGAGAATGATTATTAGTGACATCACCATTACAGCACATTAAATATTCCACGAAGTTCGGGAGGACAAGCTCCGCATGATAAAACATGCTATAACAGCCACCGGAGAAAATGAATGCGGTTGCGACAAGCACGAAAAATAAGACACGTTGCGTTGGTGCGGGGAGCTATATTTTCAACGTCCCGATCCATCAATAACGAGGCGACACCGAGTATCGCTTTTGCCTATATTGCTGCATATCTCATAAATCGGGGGTACAAAGTTACCATCGTTGACGGCGTTGCTGAAGGGCTTAATCAAGTTTGGCATCCCGAAAATTACACGGGATTCCAATGTCAGGGACTGGCACCGGATGAGATTATCAAACGAATTCCCAAGGATGCGGACGTAATCGGATTCTCCACGATGTTCTCGGGAGAGTGGCCGGTAATCCGCGACCTGATAAATTCCGTTCAGCTCAGCTTTCCAGATGCACTTATAGTTGCCGGCGGTGAACATATAACCGCTCTCTCCGAATATAGCCTACGTGACTGCCCCAGTTTAGATTTGTGCGTTCGCGGCGAAGGCGAACACACTTTTTTTGAAGTACTAGAAGCCTTCGAGGAAGACGGCGATTTTTCAAAAATCGGTGGTGTCGCATATTTAGACGAGGATGGCCAATTTCAATGTTCAGGCGATCTTCCTCGAATACGCCAAGGCGGGGATATCTCGTGGCCATATTGGCCCGAAGGATATCTGGAAAAATTCTGGGCGGCGGGAAAATCCTACGGGGTTCAGAGCAAGCGCGATATGCCGATGTTGTTGTCGCGCGGATGTCCTTATCAATGCACCTTCTGTTCGAGCGCAAACATGTGGACCACGCGGTATATCCTGCGTGATGCCGACGACATCGTTGCAGAGGTAAAATCTTATATTAAGCGATACGATATAACTGCCGTGCAACTTTATGATTTGACCGCAATTACCAAGAAAAATTGGACCAAAAATTTTATCAATAAAATTCTGAGTAATAATATTGCGATAAACTGGTCCTTGCCGTCTGGCACCCGCGGCGAAGTATTGGATGACGAAATACTAGGGCTTCTAAAAAAAATGGGATGCAACTATTTGGTCTATGCGCCCGAGAGCGGATCGGAAGAAACGCTCGCAAAGATTAAAAAACGCATCACCTTAGAAAAAATCACCAAGTCAGTCCTGACGGCGAAGGAAAATGGGCTGGTAGTTCGAACAAATTTAATCATCGGTTTCCCCCATGAATTGCGCCGCCATGTCTTTAAAACTATTCGTTATGGATTAAAATTGGCAGCTAAAGGTGTTGATGAAGTTTCCATAAACATTTTTTCACCATATCCAGGAACTGAAATATTTGGCCAACTGATGGCGTCTGAGCGAATCCAATTGGGAGATGATTATTTTCTTTCTCTGACGTCCCTTAATAGCGATTACACGGTTACCAACCCACTTACGGTAAATGATAATATCGGGCCGCGCGAACTGGCTTTTTACCGTATCGCATTTATGCTGGCTAATTACGGCTTGGGATATCTTTTCTTTCCGTCCCGGATTGTCCGGACCCTTACCAACATATTTTCGGACAAGGGAACAACGACTGTTCTCGAGCATCGGCTCAAGGACTTATTACAGCGTAAACGGAAAAGCTCGGCAATTTGATTGGCGAACAGTTAGGCGGTGAACCGAAACCAGATCGGTTCCGGTAGTATAGCCCGAATGCAATTAATTGAGATTGATACCAACTATGCGATTCGAAAGAGAATTTACCGTACTTACAAAAAACAAATTACCATTCTTTATAATTTTATGGCTATCGCTCGATTTTATCATTCTTGGAAAATTTGCTTTTATCTCCATGGGAGACAACGCTGACATTGTTTTGTCGGGTTTGATCGCCAACAAAAAATTGGGTGATTCGGTACAATTTTGGAACATGTTTTCGACCGGGGGAGTGGACCGAATCGCTCAGGGATATTATGGCGCCTTGGATGTTTGGCTGTTTAAATACCTGCCCGGTTGGTTTGCCTATCAACTGCGCGCCGTCTCACAGATAATCGCCGCCGTTCTTGGCACCTATTTTCTCTGCCGAAGAAATCTTGGTTTTTCTCCACTTGCCAGTGCCGTCAGTGGGTTCCTATACGCACAAGTGGCTTTTAGCGGGCAGCTGATTCAATCAGTCATGTTGTATTTACCGGTCAGTATTTTGGCTCTCTCTCTGGTTTTAGAAAATCCAGCCAAAATAATAAGGTGGGCTTTTCTTATATTTATCGGCCTCGTTATTAGTTTGACCGCCTATCTATCCCGCCTTGCCCCGTTTTTGGCATTCGTCCACTTTCTTTGGTTTGCTTTCGTCGAACGAAAACAAAACCCGCGCGATTGGGGAATAATAATTTTATTCTCGATTGCCGTTGTTGGTTTGCGATTTCCCGATTATATGGCCGCAATTGCGAACGGCTTAATTTCCGATCGCCACGAAGCCCAGATATTTTCAAATTATTCACCAATCAATGTCTTACAAAATTTGGTGCCGAGTTTTTACAATCCGGTTCGAGTCATTGCTACGGCATGTCTGGTTCTTGCCTTAATTTTTTGTTGGAAAAATGTTCGAAATTTTAACCGCATTGCGGCTGCCCTGATCGTCGGAATTGGCTTGGCCTTGATTGCGACGATGCTGAGACCAGTGTTTACGCCTTATTTGCCGTTGCTGGGTAGTTTCGATTTAGGCCGCATGATTGAATATTTATGGATATTTATGGCGATGGGCGCGGGCGGCTTTGTTCATTGGTTGGAAACAGCCAAGAAACGTAACGGAGAATTGCAATCTGATTCCAAATTACTATTTAAAAAGGCGCCCGTATTGATCATCATTCTAATATTCGCCGCCTCTTTGAATGCAAAATACAAAACAGCAAAAGATTGGATAAGCCAAGGCTCCTACGTGAATGTATTTGAAAGTCCGGTTTATATGGATTTAGCCGGCCGAATGAGAAAAATAGGACTTCCAAACCGCGTTGCAACTTTCCAAATTTATCCAAATATTCTCCATGCCTACGGAATCGAAACGGTCGGCGGGTATCAAGCCTTACAATTGAAACGATACAAGGAATTTTGGAATAAGGTAATTGCGCCCTCCCAATCCAACCATCGTGGAGACCGGTTTATGCTCAACCCGGCAATCTTCAAACCCGATTGGGATTTTTCGGCCGAATATAATGTCAAACTGTTGTCCTTGGCTAATATGAAATTCGTCGTATCGAGGGACCGTCTTTCCTCCCCGAATTTAATTCCGATTAGGGAACTGGATAAGCCTTGGCACAGTCTCACGACATTCGAGAAAGTGAAAAAAAATGCCGTCAATAATTTTACCGGTCACGATGATTTGTATGTCTATGAAAACGCAAACGCGTTTCCACGTTTCTTTTTCGGCAAATCAATAAAGAGTTTTGCATCAAGCGATCAAACGCTCGACGCCATGGCCAAAGCCACTCTTAAGGACTTAAGAGAAAGCGTATATCTCGAAAAGAGCTATTTGACAGACGACTTTTCGGGAAAAACGACGCTTGGTGGCGGGCGCATTGAACTTCTGAAATATTCGGCCGATGAAATCAGTCTACGCATCGAATTGCAAGGTGACGGATTTTTGGTTGCCACCAATGGATTTTCACCCTTCTGGACCGTATCAATTGATGGCAAACCAGGGAAAATCGTTCCGGCGTATCATACGTTTTGGGGCGTGTTTTTGCCAAAATCTACCAAGACGATTGTTTTTAAATATGTCGTCCCATGGCGACTTGGATACGGCAATTAGAGCTTAAATTCGTTCAAGTACGCAAAGTAATCGGAATGCCATCAACTGCTTTAGAATTTTTGGTAATTTCTCTTCGAGGCGCAGCAAAAAAGGAACCAGAAAACCAGGTACAAGCGTCCATCGTCTGAATCCACCGGACAGCACATAAGTAAATATATCGAAACGATAGCAGGTGATTTTCTGCAACTCAGGAAACCTACGCTCCAATTGTTCAGGATGACGTTCAAACAGCAACGTCGGAATTGCCTGATTGGCGTCAAAGGGGTCTCGTTTCGGGTCCGGATCGCCGGAATCAAATTTTAATGGGTCCTCATTCATCCTAACGGGTTCAGGATGTAAGAACTTGTAGACGGGATAGCTTAATAGGGTGATCGCCGGCTCCAGAACCACAATTCGACCGCCAGGACGCAATAAGCGCGAAGCTTCACTAAAAAATTTCTGCGGGATTGCCAAGTGATGCAACGTATCAATCATTACAATATTGGCAAAATAGCCATTAGAAAATGGTAAGGCGTGGGCGTCAGCTACGGCGTCTAACCAAGGTAAGGACTGAATGTCTATACTGACGACCTTACCCGAAAACATTTGTTTTAAATTTCCAATGCCGCTGCCGATTTCCAACGTCGGGCCGTCGACGCACCAAGTTTGAATTAACCGGCAATATTCACTGTAGATTAGACGCAAGCTCTTTTTCTTCAGCCATATTTCGCGATGGGCTAAAGTTGGGGAATTTACGGCAACCATATTCTAAAGCGCCTTGAGCTTGCGGAACGCAAACACCACCATCTTTAATAATTGCCAACCATGACGAAACCGGGATATTTGTGTTGTGCCATAATTCCGGTTTGCATATCTGACGGGAATATCCACAGACTTTAGACCCAATTTAGCGGCGCCGAAAATCAGATCGAAATCGCCGAAAGGGTCAAAATCGCCGAAATAATCTCGATTCTCAACAATTTTCAGGTAGTGGCTTTTGCGAAGCACCTTTGTCCCACAAAGCGTGTCGGTGAATCGTTGATTAAGCAAATAGCTAAAGATGCGGGCAAATGTCCAATTGGCTATCAGATTTAAGAAGCGCATCGCCTGGTCTTCCATCGGGTAGACTAGACGAGTACCGGTAATGAACTCACCCTTGCCGTCGGTTATCGCCTGGTAGAATTTGGGCAGATCCTCGGGCGGAACCGTAAGGTCTGCGTCGAGTATCATTAACACATCTCCTTCAGCAGCGGCGAACCCGGTGGTAACAGCGTCGGCTTTGCCTTTGCCCGGCTGGCGTAAAACCTTGATGTTCCAGTCGGAGTATTCATCGCGGACTCTTTCACATTCTTCTAATGTACCGTCCGAACTGTGGCCTTCCACGAAAATGACCTCGATATCATCACAGAACCGCGGCAGCCGCCGAATGGCAGATTCGATATTACCTTTTTCGTTCCGGCAAGGTATTACGACAGTGCAGGAAAGGTTCGGGCTTTTTAAATGCCGTGTAGAACGTGCAATCACGTAGTTGCGTAAACAAGCGCGCCTAATCAGCGGTAGGGTGCCAATGAATAGGTTTAAGAATGGTCCTAGGCCAAAAAATTTCATGGGAAAAAGTAATCGCCATTCGGCTGAAACGGCCTCGAAATCTGAAAGGTGAAGAAAGCCTATAAGGTCGGCAGTACTAAAATAATTACTTTCCGGCTGGGGCATTTGCATTCCCAAAGCTCTGCCCAACTTCAAAATCGGCTCCCAATGATAATTATAGTAGGAAACGACTAAGCGGGTCGATGGGCTACAGACTTTTTGAATGGCCTCGAACACAGCCATGCAGTCGTAAAACATCCCGATGGAATCTGAAATCACGACATAATCGAACTGTGTGTTAAGCGAATCGTAAACAGCAGGGTCAGCCGCATCACCCACCCTAAAATCAAAATTCGGGTGATTTTCCCGGGCCTTCTCGATCATCGCTGGACTTATGTCGATGCCCACACCGACTGCAGGATTAAGGGCCCCCAACAATTGTCCAGTTCCGCATCCAACCTCCAACACCGAGGCATACTTTGGAACAATAAAACGAAGATATTTCCAATCTTCTTCGTGGAAATAGATGTTGCGACGAATCCATTCGTCGCGCTTGCTCGCCATGGCGTCATAATAAGATTGAATGCGTTTGTTGTGACTTGGTAGATCGGCTGAGGACAAAAAACTACTCCAATTATACGGTTCCATTCAGGATATTAATAAAACTGAATATCAAATTTGGATTATTTTTAGAGGTTAGTCCTCGATAAACAAGCCAAATACTGAACAACAAGCTATTGTACTGGATTTGTGATCTGATGCTGTAAGATTGCTCGCAAATTCCAGCCATTAAGCCTGCTTCCGGATGATCTTTTGCCAAATGGAGATTGATGATTTGAGCTGATCAGGTTTCTCGGATGAAGCCATGAGCTATAGAACGTCATCAGTTGAATGAATGGTGCAATTCTGATAATTGAAATCGCGATATCGATCGTGTGTTCGTTTGCCTAAGGCAAATTCAAATCAACGCTCAAACGAGGGCTAACTTGGCTTGTAACAATAACACTTTATTCTTAAATCGCCGCCAATTTGCCGTGGCAGCTCTTGGCCAAGTTGTTCTTTCTGTTTTTTTGTCGAATACGACTGTGGCAAATAGTATTGATTCGGTCCACCGAATGTTGCGGTCGGCAACTCCAAATCTTGATGCCGCAAATGTTGTTGGATTGTGCGTCTTGGATACCCTTCCTCGATTGGCAGGAGACGCAAAAAGGCATTTAAGTTGGTTAAGCCAAGAAGTTGCGTCCCCACAGAGCAGCTTTGCTCGTGATCGGTCAGCGTATTGCAAATTTGTTCGTGAAAAAATCAGACAAGACTTGTTGTCCGATAATATTGTGACGATTGATGGATGGGTTATGGCTCGCTCAGAAGCCGTTTTTTGTGCTGTGGTAGCGCAATTTAATACAGAGAAAATCAGATATGCTGTTTGATGGACGGTCGGTTCAGACTGGATCCGAAATCGAAGGCGAAATTTGCATTATAGGTGCCGGCGCAGCTGGATTGGCAATTGCCAATGAATTCATGAACACCAATCATAAAATCATTTTGGTCGAAAGCGGCGGCGTCGAGCAGGATGATAAGACACAAGCTTTATATGAAGGCGAAGACGAACCAGCGGGATTGGAAAATGCCCGCACACGATTTTTTGGCGGGTCGACCAATTGCTGGCATGGGCGATGTGCGCCATTAGATAATAGCGATTTCCAGTCTAAAGATTGGGTTCCTCATAGCGGTTGGCCATTCGCGCGGGATGAATTGGTGCCCTATTACGAGAAGGCCTGCCAGTTGTTGAAAATTGGATCGTTTAAACAATTTTTATCGACCGACTGGGATAAGGAATTATATCCAGGTCAATTTTTCAGTTCCTTTAAATCGCCCGATAGTAGAATTTCAGGAGTCCCGTTTGTTGAATCAAGGGAGATGGACCGGAAACTTGGACCACGCATGTACGAAAGATTAAAACAAAGCAAAAATATTCATGTGTTCCTTAATTTGAATCTTACTGATCTGGGCCTCAATTCAAATCGAAGCCGCCTTAAGAAAATTGATGTCGCGACACTGAACGGCCGAACATTTTCTGTCAGGTCAAATTTTTTCGTTCTTGCGCTTGGGGGGCTTGAAAACCCTCGCTTGCTTCTTGCCTCAGACAAAGTTGATCCCAGGGGTGTTGGCAATAAAAATGATTTGGTCGGCCGATATTTTATGGGGCATTCTTTCACAAATATGGGTGAAATATTATATACCAATGATCAATATTGTTTCGACAAGGAATCTATAGGGTCGCCGAGGGGCCAATTATTTTTCAAACTTCGAGACGAATTTCAGAAAAAGAGTAAAATTTTAAACGCTGGTTTTTGGCTGTCCAAAAATATTAGTAAAGGAGAAATGACCTTTAGATATTTACGCCGGGATACTTTGCGGGGTCGAACTCCTGATAATTTGGGCGAGCAATTGGCTGAAATGTCCAAAAACTTCGGCGATGTTGTCCACGCGGCGGCATGTAATATCCTAGGTAAAAGAAACCGTCCGAATACATGGGATTTTATGGTTCAGGCAGAAGACCTTCCAGATCCCGAAAACAGGGTTACTTTGGGTCATCAGACAGACGCTCTTCAAATCCGGAGACTAAAGGTCAGGAGAAAAGGGAGCGATTTGGCTAGACAAACTGTTCTAAAGGCTAGTGAGGTATTCGCCGCGGAGATGACGCGCCTTGGGATGGGCAGAGTAAAGTTGTCCAGTGATTATTCCGAAGGCCGCCTATTTAGGAGCGATGAGGTAAATGATTTGGAACTTGGACACGACATCGGAACGACGCGGATGGACGATAATCCAAAAAAAGGAGTCGTAAATTCAAATTGCCAATTACACGGTGTCGAAAACCTCTATGTTGCGGGTTCGTCTGTTTTCCCAACTTCAGGATTCGCAAATCCCACATTAACGATCATTGCGATGGCAATTAGAATTGCCGGCCATATTAAAAATAGCCTTCAATAAATAATCCCGAAATTCCGCTCAGCCGCAATCGGTGACAGAGTCCCGTTGTGTGACGACCCTAATCTGGCGGCTCATCAGTTGAAGCAGTATAACAATACGATCTTCGTCCCTAATGCAGTCAAAGATGCCCGTGTGGTCAATCATCGGACCATCCACGAACTGTACTTTAGCGCCTTTTTTTAACGGTACAATTCTACTCGTATTGACTAAGCCTGTTTCGTCCTCCCGCGCCTTGATTTCGTCAATCATACTATCGGGTACGCTCGTCGGCCGATCCCCGTGGCTGACCATATATTGAACGCCAACTGTTGAATTGACCGATCTCCAACGGTCGTTGCGGGTGTCCAGACGGACGAACAGGTATCGCTGAAACAAAGGCACCCTGACCCAGTCCAATTTGCGGGCATGAGAGCGGCGCTTTAAATACATCGGCAGGTAGGCCTCGAAATTTTGGTTGCTCAAGTGATTAGCAGCCTTCGTCTCGGCCTTGGCGTGGGTGTGAACGGCATACCATTGGCGCATTGCGTTTACTCAAAGTCTCGTTGTTGATTGTGGGCAATATTGCAAAACCAATGAACCAGTGCTGATCGGGAAAGAACGCCTTGGACAACATATAACTCACCTAAGATGAATTTGGAACTGCTGCTTGATTTGAGCATATTTAAACTCTTCAAGAAGGCGTATTCTTTAGCGCTAGCGGCTGCAACTACGTTTTTCCGAGCGGAGTGTATCTTGTTCATCTCATGAACGTCAAGCGAAGGGGGCTGTAAAATTTGTGTAATCCGGGGAAAATTGTTTTGTTTATTGCAAATTATTGAAGTTGTTTTGCAACCATGTTTGACTCTTTTGGTCGATGCCAAAAGCCGTAAGATGCCATCCTCGGTCCCAGGGCAGGATCGCGCGTTGGCACAAGGCCCTGAATAGCCGCCGCTTGCACCATCACAAGAAAGCGGCATAACAT
>JABMOP010000556.1 GCA_013204125.1 Rhodospirillales bacterium
CATCCCGATTGGACCGCCGCCGATAACGATCAGATGTTCGGGACACTGGCGCAGCGAAAACACGGTCTCGTTGGTCAGATAGTCGATAGTGTCGAGGCCGGGAATGGGCGGCACCGCCGGCGACGATCCGGTGGCGACGACAAACCTGCGGGCCCGCACGCGCGTTCCATCCGAGCCGGTAACCTCGCGCCGGCCGGTGAACCGCGCCGCCTCCTGCACCACGCGAACGCCCAGCCCTTCGAAGCGGTCGACGCTGTCATGGGGCGCAATTTCGGCGATGACCCCGTGTACATGATCGTTCACCTTGTCGAACGCCACGCGGGCGGGGCCGCCCTCGATACCGAAGACGCCTGAGTGGCCGTAATGGGCGGCCGCATGTCCGGCGGCAAGCAAGGCCTTCGACGGAACACATCCATAGTTGAGACAGTCGCCGCCCATCTTGGCGCGTTCGAACAGCGCCGTTTTTGCGCCCATCTGAGCGGCACCC
The DNA here is from genome assembly GCA_013204125.1 of Rhodospirillales bacterium. Classification (GTDB taxonomy): domain Bacteria; phylum Pseudomonadota; class Alphaproteobacteria; order Rhodospirillales; family UBA2165; genus JABMOP01. Next base: position 488 of record JABMOP010000556.1, read on the forward strand.
GCGGCCACCGAGAGGCCACCGGAGCCCCCGCCTATGACACACAAATCGACTTCTAGCGCTTCGACCATAACGTCAACTTTCCCGAAAGAAATGGTTTGGAGAGATCAGCCTCAAGACGCTTGTTTGCGCCGTCTTTGGTAAAGTTGGTAGACCACCGGCAGGATGGCCAAGACGGACAGGCCGACGAGCGGCGCGAGAAATTGCGGCTGAAAAATCGTCATCAGAAGTGAGTCGGTAGATCCGCCGGCGTCGAACAGGGCCCCCAACCCGTTGCCGACCGACGCGTACACGAACGTGCCCGGGATGATGCCCAAGAACGTGGCGATAACGTAGGTCGCCGTCGAAACGCCCAGAAACGCCGGCACCAGATTGACCAGCCAAAACGGAAAAATCGGGATCAGACGCAGCACCAGCAGATAGCAGATTGCGTTCTGACGAAATCCTTCCTCCATCTTTTGCACAAAAGGCCCGGTTTTGGTCTCAAGGAAGCCGCCGACTGCGGTGCGGGCCATGAGAAACAGGGCTGTGGCGCCGATCGTCGCGCCGAATACAACGATTAGACCACCACCGAGCCAACCGAAAAGGAAACCGCCGGTAATCGTCATAAACGCCCCGCCCGGCAATGAAAATGCAGTCACCACCGCATATATCAGGCCAAACAGCAGCGCCGCCAAAAATCCGTTTTGTTTAATGAACTCCTGCAGCATTTCGCGATTGCTCTGCAAGCTCTCGAACGAGACATACCTACCGAGGTCGAAGGCAAAAAATGCCACTAAACCGGCGACCAGTACCGCGATCAGGACAATTCGAACCATTAAAGGCGAAGAGGATTTGGCGGCGCCATCAACGGGCGCCTCGGGCACATCACGCATCTCGTTAACCATCGTTGATTATTTGCTTTATATAGCTCGCTAGGTGGGGCGCTGGCTTGCCCCCAGCCATTCACCTATGCGTGACTGCCCATTTGCCACTATGGCATACCTGTTGCGTTGACTTCGAGCCATCTAATCCTTATACAGCGCCAGTTTGGAGCCTGCGGACAAATGGAGCAGCGGCAGTGAAACGGACCTTTCAGCCCAGTAACTTAGTGCGTAAGCGCAGGCACGGCTTTCGCTCGCGCATGAAAACGGTCGGCGGCCGCCGGGTGCTCGCGCGCCGGCGCGCGAAGGGCCGCAAAAAACTGACGGCATAAGCGCGACCGTTGCACGGTTTGCCCGGCCCGCCGGGCGCTATCTGGAACCAACGAGACATGAGCCAAATGTCCGGGACCGCCATTGCCACAAGCGGAGCCCAGGAAATGCCGCTTATCGAACGGTTGAAGATACGGCCGGATTTTCTGCGTGTTGCGGCCACGCGCCGGCGTTGGGCGACGCCCGGCCTGGTCCTGCAAGTTGCCGAAACGCCAAAAGAGCAGTTGAAAAGCGGCACCATTCGCGTCGGATTTACCGCTTCGCGCAAGGTTGGCGATGCGGTGACGCGCAACCGCGCCCGCCGCCGCTTACGCGAGGCTGTCAGCCGGGTGATGCCTGCTCACGCCGCCCCGGGCAAAGATTTTGTCGTCATCGCGCGCGCCAATACGGTGCGCCGCGAATTTGCCGACTTGGTCGCCGACCTTGAAACGGCGCTGCAAAAACTCGATGTCTGGGGCGATAGAAAACCACCGTCACCGGAAGCAGAAACTACGAAATGAGATATTTCAGTACACCGATATCGTGGCTTCTACGCGCCCTGATCATTGCCTACCGCTATGGCCTCTCACCGGTTCTCGGCGCCAACTGCCGCTTTGAACCCGGTTGTTCGGCCTATGCCCAGGAAGCGATTGGCCTTCATGGCCCCCTCTTCGGCAGTTGGCTGGCGGTCAGGCGAATATTTAGATGCAATCCGTGGGGCGGCATGGGTTACGATCCCGTACCAACGACCCGCTCCTGCGGCCACAATCACGGCTCGGCGCGTCATCCGACCCTGGCCAAGCACCTCAAGGG
>JABMOP010000557.1 GCA_013204125.1 Rhodospirillales bacterium
GTTCGGCGGCGCGCAAAGCGGCCCGCCCGCCTGCCGCGTCGCCGTCGAAACACAGATAGGGTTCGGGCGCAAAACGCCAAAGAAGCCGCATTTGATCTTCGGTCAAGGCGGTGCCCAAGGGCGCCACCGCGAATTTCAGCCCCGCCTGATGCAGGGCAATGACATCTGTATAACCTTCGACAACGACAATTTCCCGGCGTTCACGTGCCATTTCTACCGATTCCGCCAAACCATAAAGACTAAGCCGTTTATGGAACAAGGCGGTTTCCGGTGAATTCAAATATTTAGGTTCGCCGGCGCCGAGTATGCGTCCGCCAAAGGCGATTACCCGTCCGCGCGCGTCTGAAATAGGAAACATAACGCGCCCGCGAAAACGGTCATAGGACGGGCGCGCCGCTTCGTCCGGCTTGATCAACAGCCCCGCTTCGAGCAATTCGCTTTCGCTGATGCCGTCCCGCGCGAGTGCCAATTTCAAACCGTCGCGGCTGTCCAGCGAAAATCCAATACGAAACCGGCGGATGGCTTCTTCGCCGATGCCGCGGGCCAACAAATAATCCATCGCCGCCTTGCCGGACGGCAAACGAAGTTGTTTTTCGAAATAGACGGCGGCGGCTTCAACGATGCTCAGTTGAGATTTAGCCTGGGTGGCGCGGCGCGTTTCTTCCGGGGTCGATTGCGGCACTTCCATGCCGGCCTCGGCCGCCAGCCGTTCGACCGCTTCGGGGAAACTGAGATTGTCCATTTTCATGACAAAGTCAAAAGCGCTGCCATGTTCGCCGCACCCGAAGCAGTGATAAAACCCTTTTTCTTCATTGACCGTGAAGGACGGGGTCTTTTCATTGTGGAACGGACAGAGGCCTGAATGTTCCCGCCCTTTTCGTTGCAGGCGCACCCGCTTGCCGATGATCCCGGCAAGATCAAGGCGGCCGCGCAACTCGTCCAGGAACTGGGGTGAAAAAGCCATACGGCTATCTTAACCATGTGCGCACCCGCCGCGAGACTCAATTTGGCCGGGGTGGGAGTTATCCCCATGTTCCCCGCTATCCACAGGGCTGAGGAGCCTGGATCGGGCAATTTCGCCTTCATGATGCGCGCCATTTTCGCGAATCGGATAGGCCAAAACGAAAAACGGCGGGGATATCCCCGCCGCTAAATTTGGTGTCTTAAGAGCCCATTTTTTCTTGTTTTTAGTACTTTATTATTATGCGCCTCGTTTGCGGCGCTTAATTAAGCCCTCCCTGGCAGTCCCAGATTTTGGGGCGCTACCACGGCCCGAAACGCCCTGGCGGCCTGACCGTTGGGACAGATTATTAGCGCCCAAGGCATGCCTGTCCATCCCCTAAATTTGCAAAAACGAAAATTAATGACCTTGACAACGATCTCGACTCGCAATTACCCCAGCCGATCTTTGACCAACTGGCTGGCCTTGCCGAAATCCATGCGCCCGGCGAAGCGTTCACGAAGAAGGGCCATCACCTGGCCCATCTGTTTTAAAGAATCGGCGCCGGCCTCGGCGATGATTTCGGCGACCGCTGCGGCTACTTCCTCTTCGCCCATCTGTTCGGGCAAGAAGCCTTCGATGACAATTATTTCCGCCGCTTCCCGATCGGCGAGGTCTTGGCGCGCACCTTTGGTATAGGCCTCGATACTATCGCGGCGCTGCTTAATCATCGATTGCAGCAGTTGAAGAATATCATCATCGCTAATCTCGCCGTCGCTGCCTTTGCCGCGGGCGGCGATGTCGCGATCTTTGAGGGCGGCAAGAATGAGGCGCAGCGTCGATGTCGCCGTCGCATCCTTGGCCTTCATGGCGAGCTTAAGCTGGTCACTTAATCGCGTGCGTAGCATGGCGCCTCTCCAATCCCCTCCGAGGCGGCGACGTTAGCCGGTTTTTTCGGTTTGTGTCAATGAGGGTCGAAAATCGTCCAATATACTAACATATTGATTTTAAACATAAAAATTAAGAGTTTTTTCTTGACGCCAAGACGGGATTTGCGTAAGAGATAGTCCCAGCCGAGACCATCGGCGGGACGAATTGCGGCCCGCCGGCTGATAGCCTCGATCAACCGCCGCGATCCACCAATATTGCTTCGCAGCCATAAATTTATCTGAAGGACTCCATGCCGGAAGCCGCCTCCAAGACTGCGCCGACTTCCGCCGAAACCGAAGACCAAAAAAGCCAATTGGGCAACCCGCCCGGGGCCGATGCGGCGCTGGTTTTGGCAGACGGCACGGTATTTTGGGGGCGCGGCGCCGGGCAAGCGGGAACGAAAACCGGCGAAGTTTGTTTCAACACTTCGATCACCGGCTATCAGGAAATTCTGACCGACCCGTCCTATGCCGGGCAGATCATCACCTTCACCTTCCCCCATATCGGCAATGTCGGCACCAACCCGGAAGATGTGGAAAGCGCCAATCCATCGGCGCTCGGCGCGGTGATGGGAGCCGACATAACCGAGCCCGCCAATTGGCGCGCCGCATCGCATCTGGATAGCTGGCTCAAATCAAACGGCCTTGCCGCCGTCACCGGCATCGACACAAGGCGACTGACCCGGCGTATCCAAGCCGGCGGTTTCGCCAACGCAACCCTCGTTTACACCCCGGGCGCTGTGCCCGATATTGCCGCCGCCGCCGCCGCCGCCAAATCCTGGCCGGGGCTCGAAGGGATGGACCTGGCCAAGGACGTCACCTGCGCCGAAGCCTATGAATGGACCGAAACCGTCTGGCAATTGGGCCTCGGCACCGGCATTTTGGAAGACCCCCTTTTCCATGTCGTCGCAATGGATTTCGGCGCCAAGCTTAATATCCTGCGCTGTCTCGCCAGCCTCGGTTGCCGCGTCACCGTCGTGCCCGCCGACACCTCCGCCGACACTATCTTAGGCCTCAAACCGGATGGGGTGTTCCTGTCCAACGGGCCGGGCGATCCGGCGGCGACCGGCGTCTACGCGGTGCCGGCGATCAAAGCTTTGGTCGATGCGGGGATGCCGGTATTCGGCATCTGCCTCGGCCACCAAATGCTGGCCCTGGCACTCGGCGCGAGGACGACAAAAATGCACCACGGCCACCGCGGCGCCAACCACCCGGTCAAAGATCTGGAAACCGGCAAGGTCGAAATCACCAGCCAAAA
>JABMOP010000558.1 GCA_013204125.1 Rhodospirillales bacterium
GGCAAGAAATACAAAAAATGCTGCGCCGCATGATGCCCGCCGCCCGGGCGGCAAAGCCTTAGCGCCAGGTGGCGAAGGCCATGCCGCTGCCGGTGCCCGCTTCGGACCGATAGCAAGGGACGTACCCATGCAATTCCATTTTGCGCCGAGGTTCGGACAAAATACCGGCGGCGGTGATCCAGTTTTTGGTTTCCGACGATCCCGACCGGAACATGATATTGGGCTCGCTCAGCAAACAATCCAAATCCCATTCCTGTAAAGCGTTCAGCATCTTCGCGTCCCATTCTTCATCGACCACGAAGTGGCTGATGCCGCCGGAGGCGACCACGGCAACGCGCTTATCCGATTTCCAATCGCGGATCGCCCGGCCGATGGCGCGGCCCAATTCGAAACAGCGCTTCGGCTTCGGCTGGTTGGGCGGATAAAAAGTGTTCTGCAAAATAGGTACGATCGGGATTGCCTTATCGAGCAGCAATCGCCGGTAGATGAAGCCATAGGCATGGCCGATATTGCGTAATTTCCCGTCCGGGTCTTTTGGTTGCATCATAGACGCGGCGACGTCGATTTCTGCATCCATCGCCGCGCCGACGATCAATTCAGCCAATTCCGTTTCGACCGGATAGACCTGATCTTCCTTTGGCCGGTAGGAATAGAGATCCCCGCCGCGGCCAGAGTTAATGCGCTCAATGCGTTCGGCGTCGGTCCAGGTTTTGTTGTGCACTTCGCTGCCGCAATAAACGGCGAAGGCGGGTTGCGAGTCTTCAAAAAACCATTCGCGCTGGTCATCGCCGACAACCAACACCACGTCGGGTTCGGCGGCGCGCAATTGTTCGCCCAAATCGTCCAGCTGCTTTTGGCATTTGGCGTGGCGTTCGCGCTTTACGTCCAATTCCATCTGCTCGATGAAATAATCGCTTTTGCGAAGATCGGATAATTCCTGGAAGGTGTAGGTGCCGTCGCGGTACGCAAGTTCGGTCTGCGCGCGATCAAAATTTGCCCGCACTTCCCATTCTTCCGGCGGCAGGTTCAAAAGCGGCCCGTGGGATGATCCCACGCCGAGAATGATTTCAGCCATATTGTTTCAATCCTTGTTTATTGATTGGCGCAATGAAAACCCAAATTACGCCGTCAGTCAATTCTTCGAGCCTGCGGTTTCGCTGCGCATCAAAAGCATCGCGCCGCATATGATAACCCCGGCGCCGACCCAGGACCAAAGCCCCGGCACTTCGGAAAAGGCAAAAAACCCGATCGCCGCCGCCCAGATCAGGCGCGTGAAAATGACCGGCTCCAAGGCCGTCACCTCGCCCAATTTATAGGCCTGGGTCGCCAACACATGGGCGGCGGCGCCCATGATACCGATGGCGATCAGTTGCGCCCATTGGATCGGTTGCGGCCAGGTCCAAACGAACAGCGCCGGAATAAACGACACCACCGCCAATATGAGGCTCATATAAAGGACGATGGTGGTCGGCGTATCGGTCCGCGTCAGCGACTTGGTCATGATCTTAACGGCCGCGCCGCTGATCGAAGCCGCGGTAATCATCCAGACGCCGATATTGATATCGCCGAAGCCCGGGCGAATAAAAATCACAACCCCAATTAAACCAATAATGATCGCCGCCCAACGCATCGGCCGCGACGGCTCGGCAAGAAATATAATGGCGGCGATCGACGTATAGACCGGCGATGCAAAACCCAAAGTCGTTGCTTCGGCGAGCGCCAGATAAGCCAGCGACCAGAACCACAAGGTCATCGAGACCGCTTGCAGGATATTGCGGACGACGTGATAGCCGAGCCGCTGGGTTAAAAGTTGGCGCACACCGAACCTTAAATAGAGCGGCGCCAAAACGGAAAACGCAAACAGGTTGCGGAAGAACACCACTTCGAAAACATGCATGTGGTCGTTCAATAACGCCTTGATGATGGAATCGTTGACGCTCAGCAATCCACCCGAGAGGATCATAATCAAGATGGCGCGGGTGTTATCGGAGGGGCCGGCGGGCGCGCCGCCGGTCAGCTGTCTTCTTCTTTAAGCTTCAGCGATGCCGAATTGATGCAATGGCGCTGGCCGGTCGGCGCCGGGCCGTCCGGAAAGACATGACCGAGATGGGCATCGCAGGCGGCGCACATCAGCTCGGTGCGGACATAACCATAGCTGGCATCGTCTTCGGTGATGATGGCGGCTTCGTTGACCGGGCGCGTATAGCTCGGCCAGCCGGTGCCGGAATCGAATTTATCTTCGGACGAATACAATGGCGCGCCGCAGCAGATGCAGACGTAAATGCCCGGCGTCTTGCTATCGGCATATTTACCGGAAAAAGCGCGCTCGGTGCCTTTTTCGCGGGTCACGTGGAACTGTTCCGGCGTCAATTGCTGGCGCCATTCCAGATCGGTCTTGGTGATTTTATCGCTCATGGCGCTAATCCTAATGTTAGGTGCGATTTTGGCAAGTCCCGGGTTGGCCCGGCCCTCACATCCCCGAGATCAGGCCAATTCCGGCTTGAGGTGTGGGCGATGGCGGGTCACCATTGGTGCATGTGAACAACAAATCCCTTAACCGGAGGAATGACCCTGATGATCGAACTACATTCAACGCCGACCCCCAACGGCCAAAAAGTCATGATTATGCTGGAAGAATGCGGCCTCGAATGGACCCATGTGGATGTCTCCATCCGCTTGGGCGACCAGTTCAAGCCGGAATTTTTAAAGATCAGCCCGAATAATCGAATTCCGGCAATCATTGATAAGGACGGCCCCAAAGATTCAAGCGGCGGCAGCGATTATGCGATGATGGAATCGGGCGCTATTTTGATTTACCTCGCCGATAAAACCGGCAAATTCCTGCCCACCGATCCCCGCAAGCATTACGACACCTTGCAATGGTTGATGTTTCAGATGGGCGGCATCGGCCCGATGTTCGGCCAAGCCAACCATTTCAACAATTACGCCAAGGACAAAATCCAATACGCCATGGACCGCTACACCAACGAGCAATACCGGCTCTACAAAGTATTGGATAACCGTCTGGCCAATTCCGAATGGATCGGCTGCGACGAATATTCAATCGCCGATATGGCCACCTATCCGTGGGTTAAGGGCTGGAAAGATCGCGGCCTCGATGATGCCGACCATCCCAATTTCATGCGCTGGCTGGCGGCGATGGAAGCCCGCCCGGCGGTGCAACGCAACAATGAAATGGCTACCGAGATCCGCGAACGCATGGCAAAAGACGCCGAAGGCAAAGCCGAAATCAACATGTTCGATACCAAGCAAAACAAGGAAATGCTGGCCGAGGCGACCAAGCGCTAACGCTTAGGCGCGGCTGCGTCTCGCCGCCCGGGCCGTCATCACTTCGTCCCGCAGCAACAGGACCGAGCCGCAAATGATGACGAAGGCGCCTGCCCACACCCAGATGCCCGGCACTTCGCCAAAGAAAACGAAGCCCATCGCCGCCGCCCAGACGAGGCGCATATAGCCCGCCGGCTCGACCGCCGTGATATCGCCGTCGCGGTAGGAATAGGTCTGCACCGTGTGCGCGGTGGCGCCGACCGCCCCCATCAAGGCGAACACCAATAACATTTTAGGCGACGGCCACGACCAATAGGGCAGGGCCGGAAAAAATGTGAACGTGGTCAGGGTCAGGCTCATAAAGGCGACGATGGTCACCGGCGTGTCGGTCTTCGATAATGATTTGACCATCAATTTCGCCAGGGCGATCAACGCCGCCGATCCGATCACCAGAAACACCCCGATATTGACCTCGGCAAAACCCGGCCGGATGAGGATCAGCATACCGGCAAAGCCGATACCGGCGGCGGTCCAGCGGATCACCCGCGACGGCTCGCCCATGAAAAATATGGCGGCGATCGACGCGTAGATCGGCGTCGTGAAGGAAAGCGCCGTCGCTTCGGCCAGATCGATATGGGTCAGCGCCGTGAACCAGCACAGCATCGATGCGGCATGCAAAAGACCCCGCGCCAAATGCATCGGCAGGCGCTTGGTTTTGAACCCCGATAGCCCGCCCCGAAAAATAAACGGCGAAATCGCGATCATGCCGAAAAAATTACGGTAAAAGGCGACGGCGAACGGATGCATGCCGTCCGCCAGGGCGATCTTGACCAAGGTATCCACCGCCGCCAAGAAAGCGACCGAGATAATCATCAAAAGAATACCGCGCGCGTTCCGAACGACGCGAGGCTCCGCCGGGTTGGTCATCTTGTGTGGTGGTCCTTAAAAGAGAAGCCGCCAAGCTATCCCTCAAACCGCGGCTTGCCAAGGCGGCCCCACACTCCCTAGCGCCGCCCAAAATGTGCCCACTATATATTGCTGCGCGGCGCGACATGTATTTTTTCCGGGGCATATGCTTTCATGTGCATTCATGTGCTTTTATGTGCTTTTCGCAGCACGCGGCGCGCCGCGCCAAGATGGCAGTTGTTTGGACCTATTCACGATGGAAAAGAGCAGAGTGCTCATTTAGAACAAATACCGAACATGTCAAGGGGCGGGGCTTGCTAAGCGCCCGGTTTTTTAAAACAATAGCCTGATGCAAATTGAGACGCGCCCATGCCCAAATCAGGCCTGATCGGCCCCTTTCCTCTGACCGAGGACGCCATCGATGCCGAGATCGAAAAGCTGTCGATCGGCGCCTTCGCCTTGGGCGCGCTTGGGGGTGGCGGCAAACGCTTCGCCGTCCAACGGACCGGCCGTTCCGACAAAGATATCGGAGGCGTGCTTAAAAGCTTCATCGGCGCCTATGATGCGTTCAAATACCGCACCTATGTCTCGACCCGCCGCGCCTACGCCAAAGAATGCCAATTGTTTCACGGGTTTTCGCCAAAAGACACCAAGACCCACCCGGAACCCCCGCCGAATATCCGCGTCGCGTGCCCCGATGCGCGGTGCGAGTTTGGCGAGTAGCCTATACC
>JABMOP010000559.1 GCA_013204125.1 Rhodospirillales bacterium
GTACGATTCACCGTGAATCATGATCTGCCACCGTCCTTCGCGCATATAGGAGCCCTTTTCGGGATCCTTCATCAGCGGCAGGCCCCACTCTTCGAACTGATGAACAGTGGAATCGACGTGACGGGCCATATCAAACAGCAAATCTTCGCGCACCAAACCCATCAAGTCGATACGCGCATACTGCACGTGGTCTTCCGGGTTATTTTCGCCCCAACGGGTGCCCATGTAGCAGTTGATGGCATAAAGCCCCTGGGCGACAGCACCGGAGCGGTCGATATTGGCCTTTTCGGCAATGACGATTTTCTTGTCCTGGCCCCAGAACCTGGCTTCCCAGGCCGCACCGGTGCCACCAAGGCCAGCGCCGGCGACCAGGATGTCGATGTTGTCTTCTATGATCGTTTTATAAGCCATCAGTAATACACACCCTTTTTCATCGTGAGGCCGTTCGATTCCAGGGTATGCACATCGCCGTCGTCAAAGCGGATATATTTCGGCTCGTTGTACAACGCCTGGCTATCGCGCATTTCTTGGGTCGGCGCGGCGGCTGCCTTGAGATCAGGGTAGCCTGTGCCCCACGGCTTGGTGGTGATAGGCGACAGGAATTCCTTTTCCGTGCCGTTCCTGAATTTGACTTTCCACGCGATCGTGCCTTTTTCCTCATCGCGGTCCACGCGAACGCTGTGACCGAGCGGCGCGAAGTCGGCGTAGCCGCGCACATCAATGGCGTTCTGAGGGCAGGCCTTCACGCAGGAGTAACACTCCCAGCACATGTTTGGTTCAATATTGTAGGCGCGTCGATAAGTCTTATCGATGTGCATGATATCTGATGGGCAAATATCAACGCAGTGCCCACACCCATCGCATCGGGTCATGTAAACGAAAGTAGGCATGGTTCTATTTCTCTCTATTCAGAAGATTATTAAGGGTTGGTGCTTAGTAATGGCGCGGCGTTTCGCGCTTGATGCCGAGCCCCATGTTCAAGGGGGCGTCTTTAAGCAACTCCATCGAATGCCTGTCCCGGTCCGCCGGGTCGCTTCGGTCCGCAGGCTTGGGCAGGTTGCTGCGCGTGCCGTTTGCTTCGGACATCCGCTTTTCGAAAGCGGCCGCCGGTTTATAGAACATGTGTGAAAATTTGGACCACGGAACCGATCCGAACAGCACCGTCGTCGCCAGGATGTAGGCTCCGAGGAAAATGGTCGTCCAAGAACCGTCCACCGATTGCACATAGGACCAGATCAGGGCCAGGGTCAGGTTGGCAAGCAGCGATAGGATGAAAAGATCGGCGCGCACGACGCGGAACCAAGGGTTGCCCTCGGCGGAGACATCGACGCGGATGAAAAACCAGAACCAGTATCCGCCGACAACCGCCATCAGCGCCCCAATATGCCACAATTGCGGCAAAATATCCGGCGTCGGCGTCGCGGGGGTCGGGAATTGGAAGACCATAATGGCGGTCGCGATCGCATAGATCACAAAACCATACATCGTCAGCAAATGGGCGATCCGGCGGCGCTGGTTACAAAATTCGCCGGACGTTATGGCGTCAATAGCAACGGTTTTTACCGCGACGGACACCACTTCTCCGGCGCTAACATCTGTTCCGCGGGATTTGGATTTTTGCCAGTTTAGAAAGAAGTATTTGGCGCTCTTTTTATGGACGATATCGATCAAAGTGCCGGCCACGACCAGGGCGACCATGACGATCACATAGGTCTGCATGATTGCGGGAGAAATAGATGCCGATAGTTCGGCGAACGGATTGCTGGTGAACATCAACTAGCCCCAACGCTGTTAAACTATTTAAGGCCGCTAGCGCCAAACGAAGGCACGAGATGTGTCAGAAGATGGTGAGTGCCAGCGGGCCAGGACACGACCAGCTTTTACCCCACCCGTTTCCACTCAGCGGCCTTGTTAAAATATGAGGCATTACTAGTCAATCTTTTTTACACAACATTTTGGTAAAAAACGTTTTGGCGCGCTGGGCCTGCCTCGATCTACTGGGTATCGTAAAATTCTTGAAGCACAGCCAGCACTTCGGGGCGGCTGAATTCTTTCGGCACGTCTTCTTTGTTGGCGAACATTTCACGAAGCCTTGTGCCCGATACGGCAAGCCGATCAGCGTCGCTGTGCGGGCAGGTCTTCCCCGTCGCCATGCCGTGACAGGTGAAGCAATAGAAGGTGATGTCGATTTTCAACGGCTGGGTAATCAGGGCGCCGGGGTCCAGGGTATCGAAAATATGATGGGCATCGAACGGCCCGTAATAATCACCGACGCCCGCATGATCGCGCCCGACAATAAGGTGCGAGCAGCCAAAATTCTGGCGGAACAA
>JABMOP010000560.1 GCA_013204125.1 Rhodospirillales bacterium
AAAATGGGGCCGGTGGAAATCGTTTGCTTGATGACCTTGGCATTTGCGGTCATTACCGGTCTGGTTGGCGATTCTATGTCCAAGGGCCTGATCGCCACCGGCTTCGGCCTGTTTTGTGCGACGATCGGCCTTGATCCGGAACACGCCACGCCGCGTATGCAATTCGGCAGTTTCGAGTTGGACGAAGGTTTACCGCTTTCCGCCGTCGGCATCGGCATCTTGGCGATGGGCGAAATCATTCGCCAGATTGTATCTGGAACCCTGCACCGCGGCAGCGCGGTCGACATTCCTAAGAACCAGCCGGCCGAAGACCGCCGCGTATCCTGGGCCGAATATTGGGCGTGCCGCACCACAATATTGCGCGGCGGCGTGATCGGCACCATTATCGGCGCCCTGCCGGGAATTGGGGCGACGGCGGCGGCGTTCCTCAGCTACGGCTACGCCAAAAGCCGGGCCAAAGACCCAGGCAGTTTCGGCAAAGGCAATATTCACGGCGTCGCCGCCACCGAATCTGCAAATTCCGCCGTCATGGGCGCCAATCTAATCCCGCTTCTGACACTCGGCATCCCCGGCAATGTGACTGCGGCTTTCATCATCGGCGCGCTGATTATCCACGGCGTCGAGCCCGGGCCGCTTCTGTTTAAGGAACAAGTGCCGCTGGTTTATGGCTTGTTCGGCGCCATGGTGATGGCCAACGGGCTCAACCTCATCGTCGGCCAATTTGGGCTTCGTATCTGGGCCTATGTCGCCTTGGGGCCGGGCTCGTTGATTTTTTCGGTGGCGCTTTTGTTCTGCATCACCGGTGTTTACTTAACCACCGGCGGGTTGTTCGGCGTTGGCTTGCTGATCCTGTTCGCCTTTATCGGCTACCTGATGCGGATATTCGGATTTTCCGTGGTGCCGTTCATCATCGCCTTCGTGCTCGGCAAGCAATACGAGCTGGCTTTGGCGCAGGCAATGATCATCACCAATGGCCGGCCCATGGAGATGCTCAAACATCCGGTGGCGATCGCATTTCTGTTTGCTGCGGTCTTTTGCGTCTACTGGCTCGGCATCCGCAAAGCCAGCCGCATTAATGTGTCGATCCAGGCCGGGTCCAGCTGAACGAAACGCAATCCCGCTACTTGCCGTGGTCGCCCATTTTGGAATGGTCCATTTCGCCGCCGTCGGCATAGCCGCGGAGACGGTTATAGGTGACGATCTGATGGCGACTAAGGATCGCCGGCGTTTTCAAATGAGTCGCCAGATGCACATGGCGAAGCCGGGTGCGCACACCGCCGATCTCGGTCAATTGGGCGCGCAGCTGATCTTCGCCCAGTTTACCACCGCGAAACATTTGCTCCAATTTTATCTCGCCGGCCACCAATTCCTTGCCCAAGGGCACCGCCTCGGCTTTCATCCCGTCGAAAAGCGATTGGATTTTGGCGCGCTGGTCCGACGTTAATTCGATGGCGTCGGCCATTTCCAGAAGATGGGAAGGCCCTGGCATGCCGTTCAGTTCCGCCGCCTTGGCAAAGCCCCAACCGCGCCCGTGGCTCAAATCTTCCACGTCCTTGGCGGACAAGGATTTGATCGCGCGCTTTTGCTGGCCCTGATAAGGGGAAACGTGTTTGTTCTGTGTTTCGGCGAACGCACCGGTGGGTAACGATCCCGCCGCCAGCAACGCCGCGCTAAAACTTAAATTCCTGAATTTCATCATCCGCTCCGTCTGAATTTCGCCCAAGCTCATTTCATAGGATTTGGTATGGCTGCCGACCGATGCCAGGTCAAGGCCCGAGAACGCCTCCGAGGTCCGGCTGCCGATGGACAAAGAAGTGCATTGCCAACAAACTGATATTCTGCCTAAAATCCAACAAATTTAGTACGGATTAACCGTCATCAAACTCATAGGGAGTATACAAGTATGAAATTATCGACATTTTGCGCAGCGGCGGTTGTCGCGGCAGCCACCGCCGGCACCGCCCAAGCCCAGGTAATATCTATCTCCACCACGGCAGCGGGTTCTTTTACCAATTCCATCGGATCGGCCATCGGCAAGGTAATCGTCGAGGATTTGAAAATGAAGGCCGTCGTCGCACCGGGGCAATCTCACGGCCACGAGCAGGTCAATGACGGCAACTCGGACCTGAGCCTTGTGACGGCGTCGGATTTGCAGTTCTTCGTGACTGGAACCGGCGATTATGAAGGCCGCGGCGCGCGCAAGAATATCCGGATCGTGGCGCGCATGGTGCCCTTGATCGGCGCTGCGTTCGTACAGAAAAATTCCCCGATTAAATCCCTCACCGATATCAAGGGTCATCGGATCGGTTGGGGTTTCCATGTGCAGAAATCCGTATTTCGCTTGGTTCAAGCGCAGTTGGCCAATGCCGGATTGGGAGAAAAGGACGTCAAGCCGGTGCTCGTTCAGAACATTATCGGCGCCGCCAATGATTTCGCGGCGGGCAAAACCGACGTATTCTGGTTCGCCGTCGGTTCCGGCAAGGTCAAACAGGTTTCCGCCAAGGTCGGAGGATTGCGCATTCTCCCCATCGATGGCAGTCCGGCCGCCGTCGCCCGGATGAGCGATGTTTATCCGACCTCTTACGCGATGATGATGAAACCATCACCGGCCGCCGAAGGGCTGACCAAGCCCTCGCCGCTGATGGCCTACGACATGGTGCTGTTTTCCAACACCAAGATGTCGGAAGACCGGATTTACAAGATCGTCAAAGCGCTAAGCCGCAATAAAAAGAGCCTGGCCTCGACGTTCCGGCCCCTCGCCAGATTCGACCCCAAGGGCATGGCGAAGCCCTACGCGCACCTGACCTACCATCCGGGCGCCGTCAAATTCTATAAAGAGCAAGGCACCTGGCCGCCTAAAGGCTGAACCAAGCCATGAGTTAGGACCGGCGGTTGGGAGAACCCAACCGCCGGCGCCTGATGGTTGATTGCAGCCGAGAAAGGTAGCGCGTGAGTATCCTTGTCAATATCCTTGCCGTCGCCCTTACCTGCGGTGTGCTGGCCTGGGCTTCGGATCTGGTCCGAGCCGTCGGAATCGTCGTTTTCACCGAACAATATATCGCCATTATCCTGGCGCTCGCGCTGCCGCTCGTTTACCTGCACGTTCCCGCGCGCGCCGAAAAGCAATCGGACCGCGAAGAACGCGCCCAGGGCCGCATCGGCGGCACCGTCCCCTGGTATGACATCCTGGCCGCGATCATCGGCAGTGGCGCATGCCTTTACGTCGCCGTCCGCTTTCCGAGCCTTTCCGAGGAGATATCCCGGTCACCCACCGAAGGCCTCATCGTCGCCGCGGTCCTGTGCCTTCTCTTTCTTGAAGGCCTCCGGCGCACGTCGGGCATGGCCATTACCCTGGTCGCCAGCGGGTTCTTTTTCCTCGCACTGGTCGGCCACCTTCTTCCCGGCGTCTTGACCAGCCGCAACCTGCCGGTTGACCGCCTGACCTATTCCCTATTATGGGATTCGAGCGCCATCCTCGGTATTCCCATGCAGATCATCACCACGGTCGTGGTCGCCTTCGTGTTCTTCGGCCAAACCCTGTTCAAGTCCGGCGGCTCCAATTTCTTTACCAATATCTCGCTTGCCCTCATGGGACGCACCAGGGGCGGGCCGGCAAAGATCGCCATCATGGCGTCGTCCCTGTTCGGAACCATTTCAGGCAGCGTCGTCTCCAACGTCGTCACGACCGGCGTCGTAACCATTCCCTTAATGCGGCGCGCCGGCTTCCGTGCGCCGCTCGCCGGCGCCATCGAAGCTGTGTCCTCGACCGGCGGGCAACTGATGCCGCCGGTGATGGGAATTGCGGCGTTCTTGATGGCGGAGTTTTTGCAAGTTCCCTATGCTGAGGTGGCTCTGGCTGCTCTGGTTCCGGCTCTGTTGTTTTATTTTGCGCTGTTCCTACAGGCCGACCTGGAGGCCGCGCGCGCCGGTCTGACCGGCATTGATCAGAGCAAAATTCCGAAGGCCAGGGCCGTCTTGATTGCCGGCTGGCATTTTCCCATCCCCTTTATTGTGCTCATCGGCGCCCTATTTTGGTTGAACTACGAACCCGAACTGGCGGCGTTGATGGCGGCGGCTTCGGTTATTATCACCTCCCTTGTCTTCGGCGTCGAAGGCAAGCGCCTCAATATCCCGGATTTATATAATATCTTGCGCGATACCGGGCTTACGGTCCTCAGTCTGTTCATGATCGGCGCCGCCGCAGGGTCGGTGATTGCATCCCTGAATTTCTCCGGCCTCGGCTTTGGCCTGACGCTGGGCCTGGTCCATCTGTCGGGAGGAAATCTTTTCGCCTTGCTGGTTATCGCCGCCATAACCTGCATCATCCTGGGAATGGGGATGCCCACGGTTGGCGTCTATATCCTGTTGGCGACCCTGGTGGCGCCGGCGCTTATCGAACTCAAAGTGCCGCCCATTGCCGCGCATATGTTCATCCTCTATTTCGGATGCTTGTCGATGATCACGCCGCCGGTCGCAATCGGGGCCTTCGCCGCGGCTAACTTGGCCAACGCCGACCCCATGCGCACAGGCTTGGAGGCCGTACGTTTCGGTTGGCTGGTTTTTGTCATCCCGTTCTTGTTTGTGTTTTCGGGCACGCTTCTTCTGATTGGCGATCCGCTGTTAATCGCCATCGATTGCGTCTTGGCGGCAATCGGCGTCTGGTTTGGTGCCGCCGGAGTAATCGGTTATTCCAACCACCGGCTGTCCGCACTTCTGCGGCTATGCTACATTGCCGCGGGCATGAGCATGCTGGTGCCTATGGCGGCCTTCGACGGCGGACGCTGGCTCAACGGTTTTGGGTTCGCCTTGGGCATCGGACTGTGGCTGTTGGGAAGACGCGTGCGCCACCGAGGTAACACCACTTAGGCAGATAACCGGGTCAGGACATTGTCAGACTGGCTTTGTCAGACTGGCTTTAAGGTTTTCACCGGCACGGTGCCCATCATGGCTACGATTATCCAGCGTCGGCTCAACGAGCGGCCCCGCAAAACGCCGGCGTTTGAAACGCCGGCAGAGAGATTTAGCGCCCGTGTCGCATCGACCGGTTGAGATGGCAACCCATAGCGGACATCGGATGAATACGCTAATCAAAGGTAGATTTGCTGAAATCAGCGTTAACTTTGCATCCGATCCAGGTCTAATTTGAGGACCCGTTCTTGTGGAATGCGTATGGTGACCGTCGTGCCTTTATTCGGTTCACTTTCAATTTTGAGCGTCCCACCATGTGCCTCGACCAACCCTTTGGTCAGAGGCAGGCCAAGACCTGTCCCTTCGCCGGCTTGCATAAGATCGCCGCGCTCGGCTTGACCAAACTTCTCGAGCGCCTTGGCAATGTCTTTGGCGTCCATGCCGATGCCGGTATCGGAAACTATTATGAGTACCGAATTGTCGTCTGCAATCTCCGTATTGATGGCAACCTCGCCAGCGACCGGTGTGAACTTCAGCGCATTGGAAAGCAAATTGACAAGAATTTGCTTTATCCTCAATTCGTCGGCGTTGATGACCGGGGCTTCGCCATCGACGGAATTTACAAGCTTCACGCCGCCGAACTCAGCCCTGCTTCTCATCATCTGAACCGATGCTTCCACGGCGTCATTCAAGTGCACTTCGGTTTCACGAAGTTCCAACTTGCCGGCCTCAATAACCGACACATCCAGAACATCATTTATCAGACTAAGTAAATGATGACCGGATTCGTTTATATTTTTCAAATATTCCTTCTGCTTATCATTGGCTAATGGCCCGAAGGTTTCCAAGCCGACCGCCTCAGAATAACCAATAATCGCGTTGAGCGGCGTCCGCAATTCATGGCTCATATTGGCGAGGAATTCAGTCTTGGATCTATTGGCAATCTCGGCTTGCTCCCGCGCTTCTATCAGTTCCATTTCTTGCTGCTTCCGCTCGGTAATATCCTCTTCCATACTTACGAAATGGGAGATCTCACCGGCCTCGTTCCTAATCGGGTTGATAGACAGGGAAACCCAGATCGTCGTTCCGTCCTTACGTTTGTCGAGAACTTCGCCGTGCCATTCCCGGCCCTCGCGAATGGTGTTCCATAATTCGGTGTAGGTTTCGTGAGGCGTGACTCCTGATTTGAGCAAATTCGGCTTCTGACCGATGGCCTCCGCCGCCGTATAGCCGCTTATCTCCGTGAACTTGGGATTGACGTATTCGATGATGCCGTCCTTATCCGTGATGATCACCATCGAAGGGTTCTGCTCGACCGCCGAGGAAAGTTTGCGGATCGTCTCTTCGGCTCCCTTGCGTTTCGAGACGTCGCGAACAAATCCAATAAAAATATTTTGATCCTCAAATTGACCAAATCTGATGTGAGATTCAACCTCCAACGTGGAGCCATCCTTGCGGCGGTGGATGCGTTCATGTGTTAATTGTTCGCCCTCAAGCAAGCGCTTTAAATTTTCTTCCCGGGCACCTTTAGAGACCGATGATAGGTCTCTGATATTGAGTTTCAAAATTTCCTCTTGGGTATATCCGGTTTGCACACAGGCTTCATTGTTAGTTATCAGAATGTTCCCTGCAAAATCTTGTACATAGATGGCATCCGGCGCCTGCTCGATTAATTGGCGAAATTGATTTTCGCTTCGTTTCAATTTGGCGGTGCGGTCATCGACCATTTCCTCTAGTCCGTCATAAGCTTCCTGACGAGCCAATTCCGTTCTTTTTTGTTCGGTAATGTCGCGAATGATCAGCAAAATTGCCGGCGTGCCTTCCCAGTCAACCTTTATACCACGGGATTCGGAGATGAATTCTGAACCGTCGAGGCGGTGCCGTCTGCCGTCAAAGAACAGATTCGTGAATTCGGAAAGAGGCGGACGGTCTCCGCGAAACACCCTATTGCGGCGCTCCAGAACATTGCCTCGATCATCGGGATGAACCAGATCAAGCGTGTTGAGCCCGATCAACTGTTCTACGGATTCGGCCCTGTAAAGTTGAACGGCAGCCACATTTGCATGCACGATGCCCGCTTCGTCGTTGGTGACAATCATCGCAATCGGCGAAGATTCGAACAAACTGCGATGGCGTTCTTCGCTTTTCCGGTGTCTCTCATTTGACTGCCGCAGTTCCTCTTCTGCTCGCTTCCGATCAGATATGTCATGGATATGGCAGACGGTATGTGAAGGATTTTCGTCGTCGTCGAAAACTATTGACGCGTTCAATTCAACCCAGACCGGGTACCCCTTTTTGTGGACAAATCGTTTTTCAGCGGTGGACGAAGTAATCTCTCGGGCATTCATCCGTTTCAAACCGTCTAAACCAGCGGCCAAATCTTCGGGAAAGGTGATGTCGGAAAAGGATTTAGTCAGAATTTCGCGTTTGGAATAGCCGAGCATTTTGCAAAATGCTTTGTTCACCCAGCGAAATTTTCCATCCAGTTCGAGCATCAGCATACCGACGCCCGTGTCTTCGAATGCGCGGCGAAAACGTTCTTCGCTTTCCCAAAATCGGTCAGTGGCTTGTTGCTTGGGCTGGCTACCCATGGTGACCCTCTTGTGCCATTAGATACGCATTGTCCCAAATTGTCAGGCGGGCATCCAAATGGGTTACGCTTTACCGTTGTAATTGATAATTGCTCTTAATATGGCTATGTCTACTAGCCTATTCAATGAATCTTCCCGAACTAAGATTGATTGCCCGAATTAAAGGTTCTCCCAAAGTTACTAACGTCCGCTTTCGGGAAGCACAGCGGACATCCCAAATTGCTCATTAAACGCCAGTAATGTGAAGGCGATCAACTCATCACGCCAGGGACGGCATCACCTCGTTTACAAACAATCCCAGCGAGTGCATTTCCTGATCATGGGTGAGGTTGCCCCAGGCAAGCTGGCAGACAAAATAGTTGATCGCGATTTGCTCGATCTGGGTGTTGAGTTTATCGAGCACCGTCGAGGCTGAGCCAACAACGCAAACGCCGGCGGCTAAGGCGTCATCATAATCGCCGATGATCATCCCGGTCAGCGGCGTTGCGCCGTGAACGAGCCATAATTTAACCAGGCTCGCGTACCAATATTCGTAGGCCGGGCGCGCCAGACGTTCGGCTTCGATGTCGCTATCGGCGATGAATATGTGGCGGCTGATACCGACCAAAGGCGTTTCCACCGGACCGTTTTTGCGCCTCGGTTGGTCCTTGGATTGGTCCCACATATCACCATACAGGGCGACCAAATCCCGGACCCGTTCGGTGGCGCCGAGGGTCACCATATTCATGCCGTTTTGCGCCGAAACTTAGCGCCGTGTTCGTTGCCGGCGCCGTACCAAAGCGGCGGGTAGGGTTTCTGCAATGGCTCCAATTCCATCGGCACGTCGGTAAATTGGTGATATTTGCCTTGGTGGTTCAGATTGTTGGTGGTCAGCCCTTTTAGAAGAATGTCGAGATATTCCTCGGACATTTCGCGCGTCTCTTCGGGCTCAACACCGAAATAGGCAACCTCGTAGGGCGAGATGCCGCGGCCAACGCCGATGTCGAGCCGGCCATTAGACAATTGATCGACCATGCAAATTTCTTCGATCAAACGCAACGGATGGTAAAGCGGCATCATATAGATCAGCGGCCCCATGCGGATCCGCGTCGTTTCGCGCGCCATCGCCGCCATGAAGACGTTGGGCGAAGGCGTCATGCCGAGCGGCGTCATGTGATGTTCGGCGATGTGATAACTGTAAAAACCCGCCGCCTCGACTGCGGAAATAAATTTCAGCCGGTCATCATAAAATTGACCGAGCGGCTCGTCCCGCTTGTCCAGGTGATCGAAGATTCCAAATTGCATGACACGCTTCCCCCTTGGTTTAGCGCGGAGGGTAACAAATTTCGGCGCGCGCCGATATAAAGAGAATCCCAGCCCTTGCGCCGGAGTTTATGGAACATATATAGAACATTAAGTCTCTTCCCCGTTTAAGCGAAGAAACCTGCAAATGCACACAAATGCATATAAATGCACATAAAAGCACATGCTTTGAGACGCCAAAATATGTCGCA
>JABMOP010000561.1 GCA_013204125.1 Rhodospirillales bacterium
CAGGATTTCGGTCGGCGCCAGCATGGCTGCCTGGGCGCCGCTTTCGATGGCTGTCAGCATGGCCAGAAGAGCAACAACGGTTTTCCCGGAACCGACATCGCCTTGCAACAACCGGTGCATACGAAGCGGCGTTTCCATGTCTTCATAGATTTCCTTCAAGGATTTTTCCTGTGCGCCGGTCAATTTGAAGGGCAGGGCGGCAAGCGCCTTTGCGCGCAAATTTCCATCGCCCGCAATGACGCGTCCCTTGGTGCGTCTTAAATTGATGCGGACCAAGGCCAAAGCCAATTGACCGGCCAGCAATTCATCGAATGCCAGACGCCGGCGGGCCGGAGCTTCCGGTGATAAATCGCTTAACCCTTCCGGGTGGTGGGCGGCTTGAATGGCGGTGTTCCAATCGGACCAGCCCTGACGTTTTAAATATTCCGGGTCCAACCATTCTTCTAATTTAGGGATTTCGGCCAGCGCCCCATTAATCGCCTTGTTGATGACTTTGAGCGATAGTCCTTGGGTCAGGGAATAGACTGGTTCCACCGTTTTCAGCAGGTCTAAATCTTCGAGCGGCGCAATATGATCCGGATGCGCCATCTGTAATTCTTCGCCATACTTATCGAGGCTGCCGCTGATTACCCTCATCTCCCCTTCCGGCAAGGTGCGGTGGAGGTAGTCGGCGCGGGCATGGAAGAATAGAAGAGCCATCGAGCCGCTATCGTCGGAACAGATAACTTTATAGGGAAGCCGTTTATTGCGCGCCGCAATATGGCGGTCCACTTGGACTGTCATAGTGGCGACCTGGCCGGGCAGCGCTTCGGCGATTTTTGGCGTAAGGCGCCGGTCGATAATGCCGGACGGCAAATGCCAGATCAGATCGATAATTTGCGGACCAGCCGCTTTTTCCACAAGCTTTGCGATGCGCGGGCCGATGCCCGCAAGCTTGGTGACTGGTACGAAAAGCGGAAAAAGTATCTCCGGGCGCATAATATATCCGTGCCACCGTTACAGGTTGGGGCTGACAGAATGGATTTGAAGTTTTATATCCTGCGGACGTGATCTTGCACAACCCGGCTGGCCCTCTATGGATGAACGACGCAAAATGCTTCTGTACCGCGCAAGCCATCGCGGGATGAAGGAAACCGACCAATTGTTCGGTAATTTCGCTGGTGCGCGATTGGCTGCGCTGAGCGCTGCCGAGTTGGATGAATTTGACAGTTTGATGGACGAGAGCGATAGCGACCTTTTGAATTGGATACTGGGTATCGAGCAAGTACCCAATGAATTGACCGGTTCCGCTGTGTTAAAATTAATCATCGCGTTCAATAACAAATAATAATATCAGGCCAAGATACACATATGGATAAACCTAACTCAGGCGCGCCGATTCTTCTTGGCGGTGTCCCGGAAGGATATGACGGTTTCGTCCTCGCCGATTTGGCTCGGTCGAGCGATGCCGGCGTCCTGTTTATCGCCCGCGATGACCGGCGCATGGCGGCAGCGGCGGATGCCTTGGCGTTTTTTGGCGACGATCTAGAAACCATCACCATCCCGGCATGGGATTGTCTGCCTTACGACCGGGTGTCGCCGAAGGGAGATATCCTTGCCCGCCGGGTCGATTCGCTGACCCAGTTGGCGAGCAGCCCAGATACCAAAAAGCGCGTGATTTTAACCACCATCGCCTCGGTGCTGCAAAAAGTGCCGGGACCGGAAATGTTCGAGGGGAGGCGCTTGGACGTCTCGATGGGCGGCGGGACCGGGCGAGGTGCAATCACCGCTTATCTTGTGAATAATAATTTTCAGCGCACAGAAACGGTGATGGAGCCCGGTGAATATGCAGTCCGCGGCGGCATTTTGGATGTGTTTCCGCCGAGCCTCGATACTCCGCTGAGGCTTGATTTCTTCGGCGACGAATTAGAATCCATCCGCATTTTTGATCCGGTCAGTCAGTTAACATCGGCAAGCATCGACGGCTTTCAATTGGACCCGGTCGGCGAGATTGACCTCGATGAAGATGCGATTAGCCGATTTCGCACCGGCTACCGGGCGCTATTCGGCGCCGCCTCCGATGACGATATCCTCTACGCGTCTATATCTGAGGGCAGGCGGTTTCCGGGCATGGAACACTGGCTGCCGTTGTTCCACGAAAAACTTGTCACGCTTTTAGATTATACGCCGGGGTGCTCCATCGTGCTGGATCATCAATTTGAAGATGCCAGCCGGGCCAGATGGGAGTTGACCGAGGACTGTTTCCGAGCGCGGGGCGCTAAGGTTGCGCGCGGCACCGCTTTTAACGATATGCCCTATCATGCGTTGCCGGTGGACCGGTTGTATATCGGCGAATCTGAATGGGCTAAAATATCGGCCGGCCGATCTGCTTTGATCTTGCAACCCTTCGCCGCGCCCGGGCACCAAGGCGCCATCCAGGACGCCGGCGGTAAACCGGGCCGAGATTTTGCCGATGTGCGCGCCCGCCCCGGCGAAAATGTATTCGATGCGTTGCGCAGCCATATTGAAGGTGCTGTTGCCGATGGGCAAATGGTAATCCTCGCCGCAGTGAGCGAAGGGTCCAGGGACCGATTGTTGAAGGTGTTGGTCGAGCACAATGTATCGGCGGCTGCGACCTCTGATCCTTGGGCGCAGCTAAAAGCGGATAGCCAAGTCAAATTATGGGCGAGGGTATTGGATATCCCGCGCGGTTTCGCTGCGCCCGGCTTAACCGTCATCTCTGAGCAAGATATCTTGGGCGACCGCGTCCGCCGGACAGGTGCCCGCCGGCTCCGCGCCGATAATTTTATTGCCGAAACCACCAGCCTGATGGCCGGTGATTTGGTGGTGCACGAAGAACACGGGATCGGCCGCTTTATAGAGCTCGTCACCTTGGATGTGGCCGGCCAGCGCCATGATTGCTTGAAAATAGAATATGACCGTTCGGACAAACTGTTCGTGCCGGTCGAAAATATTGATGTTTTGTCGCGCTATGGCGATGAGGAAAGCGAGATCAGGCTGGACCACTTGGGCGGCGCCCAATGGCAGGCTAGAAAAGCCAGGATGAAAGAACGCATCCGCGAAATGGCGGGTCAGCTGATTGTGGTTGCGGCGGCGCGGGAACTCAGCGAAGGCGATCAGTTCATCCCCGATGGGGCCGCCTATGATGAATTTTGCACCGCTTTCCCGTTTGAAGAAACAGAAGATCAAAACCGCGCCATAGATGATGTTCTTGCCGACCTTGCCAAGGGCCGTCCAATGGACCGCCTGATTTGCGGCGATGTTGGTTTTGGGAAGACCGAAGTCGCGCTGCGCGCGGCGTTCACC
>JABMOP010000562.1 GCA_013204125.1 Rhodospirillales bacterium
AGAGGTCTCCTGGCTTCGGCGTTAATCTTTCCGCCTTCCCAACGCGCCTAAATAATGTGCGTCAGTGGCTGCGGCGCCTGCACCGCTAAGGATTGATCCAGCCGTTTACAGTTGCGGGGGCAGCGCCAGCCTAGCACCGGCTTCCCTGTCCCGTCGGTAGGTGGACGCTATCATTTGAGCCGTCGCCTGCAAAGGCTTTAGCTGAGGCCGGCGGCGGATACGGCTAAGATGAGGGTGACTTCGATAACTTGCTGAATGGCGCCGAGCACGTCGCCGGTTTGCCCACCGAGGGCGCGCAGTGCCCACATCGCCAGGACGCCTGAGACAATGGCGGCGGCGATCAACGCCCCGAGACTGAGCCAGAACCCAAAGGCGATAAAGAGAGCAACGACAACGATGGCGGCGGAAAGGCCCGCATGGTTAAATTCCGGCTTGCCGGCGGCCGATGACATACCGTCCGCCTTTGCCGCTGGCAGGTAATGCATGAAAAGAGGCAAAAACCCGCGTGATGCGGCGGCGGCGGCGAACAAGGTGATCGCCGCTTCGGAAGCGCTTGTCATCGACGAAAGCGCGGCGGCTTTCAAACCAATGACGAAAATCAGCGCCAAAACGCCATAGGTGCCAATACGGCTATCGGACATGATTTCAAGCCGGCGTTCCCTGGAACTTGCGCCGCCAATGCCGTCGGCGGTATCGGCGAGGCCATCTTCGTGCAGCCCACCGGTGACCAGCGCAATAGCGCCAAGGGCCAAAATCGATGCGGCCAAATGAGGGAGCCCTGCCCAGGCGCCGAGCAACAGCACGGCAGCGCCAATGATGCCCACCACCAAACCCACTATGCCAAAGAACCGCGATGCCTGGGCGAGGGAAAATTTTCCGGCGGCCTCATCTGTCCCCCAACTGCCGGGAACCGGAAGGCGCGTTAAGAAACTGAAGCCGAGACGGAGATCATCCATCCAGTCCTGATAGGCCTCAATCGGCTCGTTCTGATCCTGCATTTCGGGCTGGTTCATTATTGATCTTTCAAATTAGTGTCTGCCTCTATATTACATGGGCGCGGGTAATCTCAATACAATCAATGGTGTTTCGCAAAACATGCCCCAAATTCAATCACTTAGCGATGTGAGGGCGCTCCTTCAGGATTTACCGGCCTCAGATTCCAAGGCACAAAATGCCGCCCAGGAACGCGAGCCGCAATTGACCAAGCCGCCGGGATCGCTTGGCCGGTTGGAGGAAATCAGTGAATGGCTGGCTGCCTGGCAAGGGCGTCATCCGCCGAGCGTTGAAAACACCAAAGTGGTTGTCTTTGCGGGAAACCATGGCGTGACGGCAAAAGGGGTGTCCGCCTTTCCGGCCGAAGTGACCGTGCAAATGGTGGCGAACTTCAAAGGCGGCGGCGCTGCCATCAACCAATTAAGCCGCGTCGCCGGCGCGAAATTGGAAGTCGTGGCCCTTGAACTGGATAATCCGACCAAAGATTTCACAGAAAGCCCGGCGATGGGCGTCGCCGAATGCGCCGCCGCAATTCAGCGCGGTATGGACGTGGTCGAGGACGGCATGGATGCCCTTTGCATCGGCGAAATGGGGATCGGAAATACGACATCGGCGGCTGCGATCTGCCATGCGATTTATGGCGGCGATGCGGGCGATTGGACCGGGCCTGGAACCGGCGTTGAAGGCGATGCCTTGGCAGCCAAGGCGCGGGTTGTTGCCGACGGCGTTGCTTTTCATAAAGACGCCAAGGATGGGCTCGAGATTTTGCGCTGCCTTGGCGGGCGGGAATTGGCGGCCATGGCCGGCGCCATTATTGCTGCGCGCTTGAAACGAGTCCCTGTGGTGCTCGACGGGTATGTCGCCGGCGCCGCAGCGGCCACATTGAAAGCAGTTCATCCGGGCGCCCTCGATCATTGCATCGCCGGCCACCAATCGGCGGAACCCGGACATATTCGGTTGCTGGACAAAATGGAGATGCAGCCTTTACTTAATTTGGGAATGCGTCTTGGCGAAGCGTCGGGCGCTGCGGTTGCACTTAATATCTTGAAATGCGCCGCCGCGTGTCATGCAGGCATGGCGACTTTTGGCGAAGCCGGCGTCTCGGATAAAGATTAAAGTTCAGACTTCGATATCTAGGCTGGTATCTGCGGTTGCGTCGATGCGCCGGGTTACATATGCCGCGACAAGGCCAAGCACCACCCACATCAGCGCCGCCATGAATAAGGCGCTGGCGGCGAAATGCGCGGCCAGTTCCGGCGGCGCAGAGCCGATAGCCCCGGCAGGCGGGTGGGGCGCGCCAACGATATGCGGCGCGGCCAATAAAACGAGGCCGAGGGCCCAATAGAGCGGCTTTTTTCCAAACGCCAAAATCGCCAGGCCGATGACCGATATGGCAGCGGTCGAGAGCCACCAAATTTGGCGATCCAATAGTTCTCCCGCCGCTGCGCCCGGAATTTCGGGCGGCAAGCCGAGGGCGGGCAGGAAACTGAAGCTTAAAAAACCAGCGGCGCCCCACATCAATCCTTCGCTCAAAGAAATGGGCTGGCCATAGAGGGTGAGCGCGGTTGCCAGTAAGAGCCCAAACGCAACGCCGATCAGAATATTGGCAATCAAAGTCAAGGCCGTTCGCTGCATCGTGCCTTCCGGTTCTTGCGCTGATTCTTGTGCCGGGGCTTGGTGTTCGTGGGTTTGGCCGTCTTGGTGGACATGCGTTTTGGCGCCGGCGACGGCCCGGGTTTCAAACTGTTCGGCTTGAAATATGAGCGGTTCCACCATTGCGAAGTGGAACAAGGTAGCGACAATCCCGGCCAACGTACCCGAGATCAAACCCGTTACCAGGAGCCGGAAAAGCACGGCTTAAACCCTAAAGGCGAAGATTAGTGGCAGGGAAGCGCGTTGGCGTGGCGGGCGTCGTGAGCGGCGTTATGGATGAGTTCCGGTCCGGCAAATCCGACGCCGATCAGAATAAATGCACCCAGCAAACCGCCAATGGTCGCCGTGGCCGCCCTTTGCGTGAGGCTGGCGGCTTCAATTTTTATATCGATAACTTTACTTGTCGCGGTCATAGTCATGGTCACCCTCCGTGTATTAAACAAATCGTGCCGATGGCTGGTATCTGACTTGCAAGTGGAAAACTTGAACCATTTGCCTACAGTTGCGGGGGCAGTCACGGAGTTGCGGAAAACTCCCGCGCACCGCATTCCCTTTTAATCCAGCTGCTCAAGAAATTTCACTGGAACCATCACTTGAGTTGGTTAAACGCGTATGCGAACCCTGTCAATGCTATTCACCTGGAATTATGGGGCGATTGATATTTTCCCCTAAGGGCGATATGACCCGGTGTGCCTAAGGAGACGCGCAGCTTGAGCAAAATTTACTTAAATCTCGATCAGGCCCAGTTGGACGCCCAATACGATCAGGCGACGCTCGTGCCCGATTTGGCGCCCTACAGCCAACGGGCGCGGGCCGGCACGGACGCTGCCAAGGCAGCCTCCAAATGCGCCGAACATGTAATATACGGCGACCACCAAGACCAATGGCTCGACATTTATAGCCCGGATGGGGATCAGCCCCGGCCGATCCTAATCTACATTCATGGCGGCGCTTGGTGCCGCCAAGCGGTCGGCCAAACCGGGCAAGCAGCCCCTCTTTATGTGGCCGAAGGCGTGGTTTTTGCCGCCCCGGAATTTTCTGTCGCTCCTGCCGCGACCCTTGATGAAATGGTGCGCCAATGCCGCGAAGCGATTGCCTTTATGTATAAAAATGCCGCCAAATTCGGCGGGGACGGCGAACGCCTTCATGTGTTTGGCCATTCATCGGGCGCGCATCTTGCCGCCATGACGGCGGTGACCGACTGGGCGGGTGATTTTGGCTTGCCCGCCGATGTTATTAAAACCATCGCCTTGGCCAGCGGCCCCTATGATCTGGAACCGGTGCGGCTTTCCGCGCGCAATGACTATCTATTTCTGGACGCGGATGCAGAGGTGCGGGGGAGTCCGGCGCGTCACCTGAGCCCGTCTATGCCGCCCGCGGTTTTCGCTTGGGGCGGCGGTGAATTAGAAGAATTTCAGCGCCAAAGTCAGGCTTTTGCGGATGCATGGGAATCCGCCGCCGGCCCGGTCGTGCGCCTGGAATTTCCTGGCAACAATCATTTTGATATGCGCGATGAATTTGCCCGGCCTGGGCGTTTGAGCGATGCCATCCTCCGGCAAATGGGTCTAGGGCAAGATAGGGAGAAATAAACATGCGGCTGGTAACATTTTCTCATGATGGCCGGACCGGCATCGGTGCATTGGATTTGGAAACCGGCGAGATTATTTCCTTCGCCGCCGCCGCGCCTGATTTGCACGATAACATGAACGATTTTATCGAATTGGGGGCCGATGGGCTTCGCCGCGCCGCCGAAGCCGTTGCGGCTTCTGGCCGGGATGCACGAATTGACGGGTCCAAGGCCAAACTGCTGGCGCCGATCCCGGTACCAAAGCGCAATGTCTTTGCAGTTGGGCGTAATTACCATGAACACGCTCAGGAATTCCATGATTCCGGGTTTGATGCCACGTCCGGGGCCGATGCAGTGCCCGAGTTTCCTATCATTTTCACGAAAGCGACTACCAGTGTCGCCGGCCCGGGCGATCCCATATTGTCGCACCTAGACCCCACTAATTCGGTCGATTACGAAGGGGAGCTTGGGGTTGTTATCGGCACCGGCGGGCGCGGTATATCCAAAGCGGCGGCCCTGGATCACGTTTATGGCTACACGGTGATCAACGACGTCACCGCCCGCAACCTCCAGCACCGGCACAAACAATGGTTCATCGGCAAGGGCTTGGATAGCTTCTGCCCGATGGGTCCGGTTTTGCTAACCGCCGACGAAGGCGGCGATGTGCGCGAATTTCACCTGACCACGGAAGTTAACGGCGAAACCCGCCAAGACGCCAAAGTCTCGGCGCTGATTTTTGATATACCGACACTGATCCAATCCATATCCGCTGGCATCACGCTGATGCCCGGCGATATTATCGCCACCGGCACGCCGGTCGGCGTCGGCATCGGGTTCGATCCGCCTATATTCCTTAAAAAAGGCGATGTGGTTTCGATCACCATCGATCCGATCGGGACGCTGGTAAATCCGGTCGAATAAATATTGCCGCCGCTTGGCAAGGGCGGCTTAAAATGCAAAATCCCAGGAAGCGAATATTCAGGGAGCGCGTAAAATAATGTCCGCAGGCAAGAAACCCAATTTTCTATTCATCATTACCGATCAGC
Source organism: Rhodospirillales bacterium (assembly GCA_013204125.1). Lineage (GTDB taxonomy): Bacteria > Pseudomonadota > Alphaproteobacteria > Rhodospirillales > UBA2165 > JABMOP01. Next base: position 5,260 of record JABMOP010000562.1, read on the forward strand.
ACCGGGCCGATTATTTGGGCTGTTACGGCCATCCCGTCGTCAAAACACCGAATATAGATTCCATCGCGGCGCGCGGTTGCCAGTTCGATCGGTTCTATGTGGCGAGCGCCGTTTGTATGCCCAACCGCTCGACGCTTGTGACCGGGCGCATGCCGTCGGTGCATGGGGTACGCCATAACGGCATCCCCTTGGACCGCCGGGCCGCAACCTTCACAGAATTATTGCGTGAACAGGGATATCGGACGGCGCTCATCGGCAAGAGCCATCTGCAGAACATGGGCAGCCTGCCGCCGCTCATGGGCCGCGACGAACCAGAAGACGGCAAGACACCGGCGCCCGAACATTTGCAAGGCGCCGTCATGGCCGATGAAAACACTGAATTTTATGGCCAGGAAACGGATGCAAATTGGCAGGTCGGGTCCGATTTCAAAATGAAAATGCCGTTCTACGGCTTCGATCATGTGGATTTATGCACCGGGCACGGCGATCAGGTCGGCGGCCATTACACCTTGTGGCTTGAAGATCGCTCGCCGAATTCAAAAAATCTGCGCGGTGCCGACAACGCGCTGCCCCATGATTATGAGGCGCCGCAAGCTTGGCGGACGGCGATCCCGGAAGAGCTTTATCCGACCAGTTACATTACCGAAAATTCTCTTAGCTATTTGGACGCTCATCACGCCGACGGCGGCGATGATCCGTTTTTCATGATGATGTCCTACCCGGACCCGCACCATCCGTTCACGCCGCCAGGCAAATATTGGGGCATGTATGATCCGGAAGATATGGAAATACCTGCTTCTTTCCATGCCAATAGCCCGCCGCCGCCATCCGTCCAATGGGCGTGGGGTAAACGCGAAGACGGTAGCCAGAACACCGGCTCGCAAAGTTTATTCGCCACCGAAGAAAAACACTTAAAAGAATCTATGGCACTCACCTGCGGCATGATTACGATGATCGATGACAGCATCGGCCAGGTCTTGGCCAAGCTGAACGAATTGGGCCTGACCGAAGATACCATTGTCGTTTTCACCACCGATCACGGCGACCTGATGGGCGATCATCAATTGATGCTCAAGGGCCCGATCCATTATCACGGGTTAATCCGGGTGCCCTTCATCTGGGCCGATGTGGCCGGAACAAAAACCGCCAAAAACAGCTCCGCCCTTTCCGGCACGCTGGATATCGCTAGGACCATATTGGACCGCGCCGGGTTTGAGCCCTATCACGGCATCCAGGGTCGCTCGCTCCTGCCGGAAATCGCCGGCGGGCCGGACGGCGGGCCGGGTTCGGTGTTAATCGAACAGGAAGATCAGCGCGGCTATTTCGATTTAAAACCGCCGGCCCGCGCCCATACACTGGTAACGGAACGCCATCGCTTGACCCTTTACCACGGTCTTGATTGGGGTGAAATGTATGACCTGATCGATGATCCGGACGAGATTAATAATCTCTGGGGTGATGCGGCGCATAGCCAAGCCAAGGCGGAACTTCTCGAAGGGATAGCGCGAAGGCAAATGGCGGCGGTTGATTTACACCCGCTGCCGACGACGACGGCTTAGTCAGGGATTACTGCTGTTGCTTCGATCTCTAACTTGGCGCCGTCTTCAATGAAACCCTTAACTTCGATGACCGCCATCGCCGGGTAATGTTTGCCAAAAATTTCACGGTAGGCGGCGCCAATATCGTCTAAAGCCGCTAAATATTCGCCCTTATCGCCAATGAACCAGGTCAGGCGCACAACGTGTTCGGGCTTGGCGCCCGCTTCGGCCAAGACAGCATTGATGTTAACAAAGGCTTGGCGTGCTTGGGCCGCGAAATCGTCTGATACAAACTCTTCATTTTCGTTCCAGCCGACCAGCCCGGCGGTGAAAATCATCGTTCCCCGGGCGGCGATGCCATTGGCGTATCCCTTGGGGCGGGGCCAGCCGCCGGGTTGCAGAATTTCCATGGGCTCATCTCCGATTTCGTTACTCGACCAGCGCTAAGAGTGTCGCCTAAATTTTGTAACGTCAAATTTTATAAATTTGATTGCGGTGGGCGCTAGCTGCATTAGATTAAGGGGTGTCGGTCCGGCAACCAGAAATTTCAGTAATGAGTAAAATATTTAGATTACTAACGCCGCTGCTTCTATCGGTGCTGCTTACAGGCTGCATCACCTATTCTCTGGCCTACAGCTATGTAACCGACGTCAATTCCTTTCTGCCGTATTCGGTCAAAGATGGTCGCCTTGCCGTAGTGATTTTGGGTGATCCAATCGAAGGCGCCCGCCGCAAAATTGAAAAAATGGTCATCGACGCCCTCGATTTTCATCAAGCCAAGCTCCATACCCGTTTCATAGCCACGCCGGCAGCCGACAAGCCCCGCCATATGTTTGTCTTTAGCCTTCGATCCGGCGCCGTCAGTGGTTATACAGAAAATTTGCCGGGATCCAGCGTCGGCAGCAATGCGCCACGAAGGGGCTAATATGACCGTTGTCGCCATCTATTGCGCCGACGGCGCGGCGTCTGAAATATCGGCCTATTCGGATCGCATTTCTTCGGTCGACGACCCCCGTTTGGCGGAAATCATCAACGGATTGGCCTGGAAAATGATCCCATCCGACCGTGAAGCCCTCTACCCTAGATCGAGAAATTAGGGTTTTTACGAAATTAAACCATTCCAATTAAATCGTTAGTAAATTGAATAATAACTATAAAATCATAAGACATGTGTTTTGTGCATGTCTGATTTGCGCTTACCCTACTAACTAACTTGGTTAAATAATCCTAAGTACTCTTTAGAGACAAAACAAAAACCGAGTTAGGCGGCCATGTGGTCGTCCAGTAGGAGCGTATAATGACTACCCAAAATACCCGGCGCGATGACGCCGTTGACTTAGAAAATTTCAAACTCAGCCCGGACGAAGTGGCGCGCATCATTGCTGCCGCCCAGCGCGAACAGTCGGAAGTAATATTTAAAATCGCCGCAACCGTGTTCGCCAAATTAGCCGCATTGGTTCAGGCCGTTTTTCGGCCGATTTCACGTGCTTTCGCGCAAGCCGGCTCGTTCGATTTGCTGTCGCGCATGAGCGATCACGATCTTGCCGATCTCGGCATCTCGCGGGCTGATATCCCCGACTATGTGGTGCGTGGCCCGGTGGCCGATCACAATGGTACTGCGATCTCCAGCCTTGCCGGATGGACGCCAGGAGCCGCTGCGTCCAATGATCGGCAGCGCGCCGCTTAACTATTGTTGAAAATGGAGGGCCTTTGTTCCTCTTAAATAAAAACCCGGCCGCAATTTGGCCGGGCTTTTTTTATGGTTCCCTACGCTTGTCCGGTTCTCGAAGTAGGTCTTCCAAGCTGGCGACGCTTTGCGGCACCGGCGGGATGCGCTCGGTAAGATATGTAATAAGCGCCAGCCCCGAGATCCACGCCAGCACCTGCCAAACAAGGATCGAGGGGATGCTAAATTCCCAATTACCGGTGCCGGGCGCAGAAAAGATATCATTGCCGACCACTGCACCCGGTCCAATCGCAAAAAATGCCCATCCCGCCAAAAAAAATCCGGTCATGGCTGCCCGCCCGTCGGGGGCGGCAAGCTCGCTCTCGATTTTTTTATAACGGCGATGAAATTGTTCGCGCGCCAAGCGCTCATCGGCTCGCCCACCGGTGACCGATAGCAAAATACTAACCCCCAAATTAACCCCAAGGCCCCAAAGTGCGGGATGGATAGTATAGGGCCAAGCCGGCCAAGGCGCTCCAATCAGGCCCAAGAGGGGTTGGCCGAGCGGCTGAGTAGCCAAAACCGCCACCAGCCCGGCAACCGGGCCAGCAATGGCGGCGGCCCTTGAAAGCCTTGGAAACCAAGCAATACCGAACAGAGGAACGCTAAGCTGCGCGCCGGTACTTATAGCCAGGCTGCCCCAGTGACTTAAATCACCCGGCTCTGCCAAGGCGATCAGAAGTGACGCCGCAATCAACGATATGACCGAAACGCGATTGAATGCGAGGGTGCGCGCTCCTTCGCGCTTGCCGTCGCCAGGGCGCCCCCAAAAGCCGTTTAGCGCGGAAACGCCGGCAAGGGCCAGGCCGTTTGCGAAGGCGTGCAGCGCAACCAGCGCCGTGACGCCGATCAGTGCCAGTTTCCAAGCCGATGCACCGGCCAATTCTAAAAGCAGGAGCGGGGTGCTATCGTCTAGAAATGCGGCAGAAAATTCATTCACCCCGATGATCTGCTTTGTGGCTCCGCCCGCCGGTAAATTTGAAGCTCCCAGGAGAACTGCGCCAACCAACATAGCGGCACCCATCCAGCCGGCCCAAGCCATGCCAAGGCGGCGCCCCAATACGCCGGGCCGTTCCACGGCAAAAATCCACGGCAGCGCCAATATCAATAAAAACCCGGCAATGGCGATATTCGCCGATAGGACCAGAGTCCCGGTCCAGATCACCCCCCCGTCGGAGATTTTAGCCATGCCGGATGCGTTTCTGATCCACCCCGAAATTGCGAGCGCGTTCGAGAAATCACCGCCGCCATGGCCGCCGGTGGTGCCCCAAGATTCTTGCGAAGCCAAATTTTGCATGGCGCGCTGAAATCCATCCCAGCCGCCGATGGCGGAATAGCCGAGGGCGGCAATGGCGATGACGCCAACGATAAACAACATCCCCTGTACGCGTCCCATGCGCACCATTGCGGCAAATCCCGCAGGTGCCGCTGAAAACATTATTAACAATGCGAATAAGCCTGCGCCGGTCTCTCGGGTAATAGCGCCGTGGCTAAAACTTTCCACTAAAATCCCGGCGAGGATCATGGTCAGCGCCAACATGGGAATCACGGCGCTTAGCCAAAGGAGCGCCCATACCGGGCCGGCGGGCCCGCCTCCGTAATAGACCGAGATGAGCCTCATAGGACTGTCTGCATGGGCAAGGGTTTTCGCGATCCATAGCCGCCGCGCCAATAGAAGGAACAATGCCGCAGTGCCGATGGCGGTCAACGCGGTATAGCCGCCCGCAAGTCCGCTTTGGCGGGTGATCCAGGGGACGCCAAATAATGCCCATACTGCGAAGAGGCTAACACCGGCGCCGAGCGGCAGCGCCCGGGACGTTGCCTGCGCTTCGGGACGTAAATAGTGCTCCGCCGCCGCCACGCTCCGAACACCGGCTGCGCTGGCATAAAGAATAAATACAGCAAACGCGCTGGCGACTACGGCGAGCCATATTGAAACACTGATGATTGGCGTGGTCTCCCTCTCGAGGCTGATAAGCGGCGCCCAATAATTGGAGCACCCTACCGCTCCAACCCCTGATCCGCCAACCGGCTTTTTAATTAGGCGGGGCGATTGCGCCGGGGGGAGGCGTAAGCTACATAAAAGCCGAAATCATCAATACTTGGATAGCGCGATTTATGGCTTCTTATCAGTACATCTACGTTATGAAAGATCTCGGCAAAACTTATCCTGGGGGACGCGAACTCTTCAAAGACGTTTCGCTGTCTTTTTTCCCGGGCGCCAAGATCGGCGTTTTGGGCCTCAACGGCGCCGGTAAATCGACGCTGCTGCGCATCATGGCTGGCGAGGAAACCGAATTTGTCGGCGAAGCGTGGAGCGCCGATGGCGCCAAAGTGGGCATTCTGCATCAAGAACCTCAGCTTGACCCAAACAAAGACGTTGCCGGCAACGCGATGGAGGGTGTTAGCGAGATCAAGGATCTGCTCGACCAATTCAACGAAGTCAGCGCCAAATTTGCAGAACCCATGGATGACGAAGAAATGAACGCTCTCTTGGAAGTGCAAGGCGCGTTGCAGGAAAAAATTGATGCGGTAAATGGTTGGGAGATCGAACGAACAGTCGAAATCGCAATGGACGCGCTTCGCTGTCCACCCGGCGATGCCGATGTATCGACCTTATCTGGCGGTGAAAAACGGCGCGTGGCGCTGTGCAAATTGCTATTACAAAAACCCGATCTCTTGCTGCTCGACGAGCCGACCAACCATCTGGATGCCGAATCGGTTGCCTGGCTGGAACGCTATCTTCAGGAATATGAAGGGACCGTTGTGGCGGTGACCCATGACCGCTATTTCCTGGATAATGTTGCCGGCTGGATACTCGAACTTGACCGCGGCAAGGGTATTCCGTTCGAAGGCAATTATTCGGGCTGGCTGGAACAAAAACAAAAACGCCTAGCACAGGAAGAACGGCAAGAAGCCTCCCGCCAGAACACCTTGCAGAACGAATTGGAATGGATCCGCCAATCGCCGCGCGCCCGGCAAACCAAAAGCAGGGCGCGTATTACGGCGTTCGAGGAATTGCAGTCGCGGGCGGCGGACAAGGCCCCCGGCACGGCGCAAATTGTCGTGCCCGCCGGGCCACGCCTGGG
>JABMOP010000563.1 GCA_013204125.1 Rhodospirillales bacterium
GACAAAATTCTCACGACCCATGCAGGAAGTTTGCCGCGCGGCGAGGCCCTAAGCTCCCTGCTCATTGACGACGAGGACGGCAAGCGGGTCGATCCCAAGAAAATCGACGCCGCCGCCGACGAACGCGTCGCCTATGTCATGGAAAAAGAGGCCCAGGCCGGCATCGACATCGCCAACGACGGCGAACAAGGACGGGTCGGTTTCCAGACCTATATACCCCAACGAATGAGCGGCTTCGGCGGCGTTTCGAGCCGGCCCTTCGGCAAGGAATTCATCGAATTCCCGAAATTCACCGAACGCATGCAGGCGCGCATCCCGAAGACCAGCAAGGTGTTCGACGCCCCCGAGGCGATCGGCGAACTTTCCTATCACGGCGAAGCCGAACTGCAGAAAGAGATCAATCGATCGTTGCGCAATGCCGCGAATCCCAACGCGCACGCGACCGAGCGGTTCATGAACGCACCGTCGCCCGGCATCATCGCGACCACCATGATGAACGCCTATTACGAGTCCGATCAGGCCTATCTCGACGCGATCGTGCGCGAGATGTCCAAGGAATACGGGGCGGTGGTGGATGCCGGCTTCGTGCTGCAGATCGACGCGCCCGACCTGGCAATGGAACGGGTGCTGCTCTATCAGGATCTGACCGACGCCGAATTCGGAGAAAAGGTCGAGGAGCATGTCGACGCGCTGAACAGAGCGCTTGAGGGCATCCCGCCGGACCGCGTGCGGCTGCATGTGTGCTGGGGTAACTGGGAAGGGCCGCATTGCTACGACGTGCCGATGGAAGTGGTGCTGCCGCCGCTCTACCAGGCCAATGTCGGCGCCATCGGGCTCGAATTCGCCAATCCCAGGCGCCAGCACGAGACCGCAGCGCTCAAGGCGAACCCGCCGCCGCCCGAGATGGCCATAATTCCAGGCGTTATCGATTCCAAAAGCAACTTCGTCGAGCATCCAGAGGTGGTGGCCCAGCGCATCGAGCGCGTGGTCGACGCCATCGGCGACAAGGAACGGGTGATCGCCGGCGTCGATTGCGGCTTCGGCACTTTCGTCGGTTGGGAGTGGGTCGCAGAGGACGTGGTCTGGGCGAAGCTGAAATCTCTGCGCGAAGGTGCGGATATAGCAACGTCCCGGCTTTGGGGATAGTTAATTAGAGTTGGCTAATAATACGTGGCCGTGGGCGCCACCGAATTGGTTGCGATCACGGTTGGGCTCCCTATCTTCGAGGCCCGGTTGGCACGTTCCCCTGCTATGGCTATCCAACCAGTCTTCAATTTCCATCAAAGATTCGGCTGTTTTCAAAAGAATTCCATGCCATTTTCGCCGCTCCGGCGTGCCCCGTCGCGCGGCGGTGCTTTGTTATTACAAAATGGTGCCATTAACCGACGAATGGGTTATTTTAAACCAGTTTCGACCTTATGATTTCTCAATCCAATAAAGGGGGCTCGATCATGTTACCCATGCCCATCGCCGATCTTCACGCCATATCCCAAGAGCTCGCCGACAGTGGCAAGCGCGTTAAGGTTTTGTGGCAAGTGCCGCAATGCCTAGCCTTCGTTGCCCGCGGCCGCGAATACCGCAGCGAATTTCACTTAGATCCATCGGACGAGATGATGTACATGATTAAGGGTGAAATGAACCTGCATTTTCGGGATCCGGACGGTAAGGAAGATATTTCGGTGCTCAAAGAAGGGGAGCTTATCTATACCGCCGCCGGCATCCCTCATTCGCCGCGATTTCCGCCGGATGCGTTTTTGCTGGTTATGGAGCGCAAGCGTTTGGAAGGCGAGATCGACAAGTTTCACTGGTTCTGCCCAGAATGCGATAATTTCCTCCACGAAGAAACCTTTGTCGTCGAAGATTATGCGCTCGATCCGGTTTCCAAAGCCTACCGAAATTTTTTCGATTCAGAAGAATTCCGCACCTGCGCCGAATGCGGCAACGTCATGGCGTCGCATGAAAGCACCTAAGAGAGGAAGTAAAGCCAATGCCCAAAGAAATCATCACCTCGTCGTCTTCTCCGACCACCGGGTTCACCGATAAAGCGACACCGTCGCCGCTGGCCCAGGCGATCCGTTGGAACGACGCATTGTTCGTGTCCGGGCAAGGGCCGCTTGATCCTGAAACCAAAGAAGTTGTGTCCACAGATATTCAAGAACAAACCCGCCAGACCTTGAGCAATCTTGGGCGGGTTCTAGATGCTGCCGGGGCCAGCTTCGCCAATGTCGTCAATATGCGCGTCTGCCTTCGCGATACGTCCGATTTCCCTAAATTCAACGAAGCCTTTGCCGAATTTATGCAAGGGGAAAAAGTGACCCGCACCTGCATCGGCGGTACCCCGCACCGAGCCGGCGTCAATGTGGAAATCGACTGTATTGCGATGTTCGATTAGGCGGGAACAAGACGTTCAGTCCAATTCGTCCAACCGCCCCGCTTCGTTGTCGAGAATGAGGAAGACGTCGAAATAACTGATCTCCGGCGGCTGGCCGGTGCGCGCCTCGACTTCTTTTCGCCATTCGGCGTTGTGGCCTTGTTCGGCGGCCTGGCGCGATTTCCACAGGTAAAACCCGCAGGCAAAGCGCTTATCGTCGCTCCACATGAAATGTTTGCGGATCAAATCGGGGTTCGCCTGCCAATGCGGCACGACCCCTTTGGCGCCTTCGATCATGTCCGCGCGTGTGACGCCTTGCGGCGCCAGATATTTGACCAATTCTCCGATCATCTCCTTACCTCCAACTCTAGACTTGAAATTTGCAACGGGCGCCGTTGCCGACGATACGCCCGACAGTCGGCGCCGGAAAATGGGCCGCCAGGATCAGCGTATCCGTGTCGGCGTGGCGTTCAACGAATTTTTTGCGGGTGGCGCGCGATTGGTCCGCGTCCATGCAGAAGCGGCTGTTCCATTCCGGATAGGCAATTTGGATAGGATGGTGAACTGCATCGCCGGCAATCACTGCGCGGGCGCCGCCGGCGCTAATGTTGAAGCTAACATGGCCCGGCGAATGTCCCGGCGTCGGGTCCAAGGTGAAATTATCACCGATGGCAAAATCGTTATCGACAAGTTCCGCGAGGCCCGCTTCGACCACCGGCAAGACAGAATCCTGATAGCATCCATCCGCCGATCCAGGACCATCCACTCCGTCATCGCCGTCCTGCCAATGGTCAAATTCCTTTTTGTGAATGACGTATTTCGCGTTTGGAAAAGTCGGCACCCAGCGGCCATCTACCAACTTCGTGTTCCAGCCCACATGGTCCGCATGCAAATGGGTGCAGAGGACGTAGTCGATGTCTTCGGGCCTAAGCCCAAGTGCGCTTAGCTGACCCATCCAATTGGATTGAAGCCCATCCCAAGCCGGCGTCGATGGACGCTTCTTTTGATTTCCGACGCAGGCATCGATGAGCACATTGTGGTGGCCGGTGCGCACGACGAAACTTTGGATGGAGCGGATATATGTGTCCTCTTTTGCGTCCCAAAAATGGGGGACCAGCCAATCGCGCTCGGCGGCGAACCCTTCCAAGGTCGCATCTGGAAAAAAGAAAGTCGGCTCATATCCAAGCCCTTCAAGTTCGACAATGCGGTCGATCCGCGTGGCGCCGAGGGTAAGCTGTTTCACAAGAGATCGCTCCCAATTATTTATGTTGAAACCGCCCCTTCCGGGACGATCTACCAAGAATAAAACCAATTTTCAGTATAGGGAAACCCTGTATGGGAA
>JABMOP010000564.1 GCA_013204125.1 Rhodospirillales bacterium
ATGTCGCCCCGCTTCGTTCCGGCAACCCGAACGCGCTTCTGTGGATTACCGACGACACCCCCCCAGATGTCGAAGGCGACGAAGACCCCGCCTACCGCAGTGTCGATATTGAACCACCCGAAGCCGGCTCGATCTTCCGCGTGCTGGAATTGATGCCGCACAAAGAAGCCTATATGCACCGCACCGATACGATTGATTATGCGGTGATTATGTCAGGCGAATGCGTCATGGTTCTGGACGATGATCAGGAAGTCACCATGCAGGCAGGCGACGTATTAGTGCAACGGGCCACCTGGCACGGTTGGGCCAACCGCACCGATGCGCCGTGCCGCATTGCCTTTATTTTGATCGGCAGCAAAACGCCCAGTAACGATATACATTTGGATAATTAAGAGAGCCGAGATATGTCATTTGAAGTTACCCAAGCCATGATCGACCGCATCCGTGTTATTGCGCACGGCGCCGGCAATATCATCATGGATATTTATAATTCCGACTTTGAAGTCCGCAGCAAGGATGACCGATCGCCGGTTACCGCCGCCGACGAACGGTCCGAAGTTTATATTCTGGATAATCTGTCCGCATTGGTGCCGGACATTCCGGCCATCGGCGAAGAATCATACGCCGCCGGTGTGCGCCCCGATATTTCGGGCGGTTTATTCTGGCTGATCGACGCGCTCGACGGGACCAAAGAATTCGTCAGCCGCAACGGAGAATTCACGGTCAATATCGGTTTGATCGAAAACGGCAAGCCGATCCTCGGCGTCGTCTATGCCCCGGCCATTGATGCCATGTATTGGGGTTCTAACTTGGGCGCCTTTTCAGAATTGGATAGTAGCGGGGTCCGAGAAATCACCTGCGATATTCCAGGCAGCGATGGCATCATCGCCGTCACCAGCCGCTCGCACCGGGGCGAAGAAGAGGAAATCCTAGGCAAATATACGATCAAAGACCGGATCAACCGCGGCAGTTCTTTGAAGTTCTGCCTGATCGCAGCCGGCGAAGCACATATCTATCCGCGCCTCGCCGGAACTTCGGAATGGGATACGGCCGCCGGACATGCGATACTGCTGGCGGCGGGCGGCGATGTCAAAAAACTGGATGGCGGCGATTTGATCTATGGCAAAGATGATATCCTGAACCCCCATTTTATTGCCCGTGGCCGCATTTAAATAAGCGCCGCCGACCGAGCAAATGAACAAAACGACAATATTACCACCGGATGATCCCGGCATCGAAATTGCCGCCGCGAGGCTGATCGCCGGCGGCTTGGTGGCGTTCCCGACGGAAACAGTTTATGGCCTTGGCGCCGATGCCACCAACGATAAGGCTATCGCCCGCATATTCGAGGTCAAGGGGCGCCCGACGTTCAACCCGTTGATTGTCCATGTCGCCGATATTGCCGCGGCAAAAGATATTTGCCGGTGGACCGATCTTGCCGATAAACTGGCCGGGCGCTTCTGGCCCGGTGCGCTAACCCTGGTGCTGGAACGGAAAGAACGCTCCGGCATTTCCCAATTGGTCAGCGCCGGCATGGGATCAATTGCTATCCGCGTTCCCGACCAGCCGATCGCGCAAAAATTGTTATCCAGTGCCGGTATCCCAGTGGCAGCGCCGAGCGCCAATCCATCCGGCCAGGTTAGCCCGACCACCGCTGCCCATGTGGCAAGCGCCTTTGCCGGCAAAATCGACTGCATCATCGACGGTGGTGCGTGCCGCATTGGACTTGAATCAACGGTCATTGATTTGAGCGAAGGTAAACCAGTTTTGCTGCGCCCGGGCGGCGTCACGGTTGAAGATATTGAAGGCGTGATTGGCCCCCTCGCCCGGCCTGACACCGGCGGGTCGCCGAAATCTCCGGGCCTGTTGGACCGTCATTATGCGCCGAACGCGCAGCTTCGCCTCAATTGCGAGACCGCATCGGACGGCGAGACATTGCTGGCTTTCGGGCCGGACGCCCCGGCAGGCGCACTCAACCTAAGCCCCACCGGCGATTTGGTCGAGGCCGCAGCCAATCTATTCGCCCTGATCAGGGATCTCGACCAATCGGGCATTAAATCAATCGCCGTGATGCCGATCCCCGATAGCGGATTGGGACGCGCCATCAATGATCGGTTGCGGCGCGGCGCAAATCGAGAATAGCCAACGCCCAACAGGTGCTGTAATAACACGCCATGGCTCTATCAGATCAATTTATTGAAAAGCTAATTGCCGCCGCCGGGGATGGCGGGGTGGTGACCGATGCCGCAGACCAGGCGCCCTACTTAGCCGAAGAACGTGGCCTTATGGAAAGCACGTGCGACGCCGTTGTGCGCCCGAGCACGACCCAAGCAACGGCGGAAGTGGTCGCCCTTTGCGCGTCCGAACATGTGCCCATTGTTGCCATGGGCGGCAATACCGGGCTGGTCGGCGGCAGCGTCGCGGCGGGCGGCGTGATCCTTTCGACCGAGCGCATGAACAAAGTCATCGAAATCGACGCCTTAAACCACACCATGACGGTTGAAGCGGGCTGCATCCTGGCCGATATCCAAGACGCGGCGGAAGCCGAAAATTGCTTGTTCCCTTTAAGCCTTGGCGCCGAAGGGAGCTGCATGATCGGCGGGAACCTATCGACCAACGCCGGCGGCGTCGGCGTTCTTCGCTACGGCAACACGCGCGATTTGATCCTTGGTATCGAGGTCGTGCTGCCCGATGGACGGATTTGGAGCGGCCTTAACGCTCTTCGCAAAGACAACACCGGGTACGACCTGAAACAATTGTTCATCGGCGCCGAAGGCACATTGGGGATTATTACCAAAGCTGTGCTGAAACTGTTTCCGTTGCCGCGCAGCAAAGTAACGGTGATGGCGGCGCTTGATGATCTTGATAATATTCTGGCTCTGTTCGATCGTTTGCGCGCCGGCTGCGGTGATCGATTGACGGCGTTCGAGATGGTTGCAGAAATTGGCCTCGATCTGGTTGTCCGCCATATTCCAGGTGCGCGCGACCCGTTCGCCCAGCGCCATCCCTGGTATGTGCTGATGGAACTTACTTCGCCCAGCGAAAATGATGATCTACGCGGCCAGTTGGAATCCGCCCTCGGGCGAGCGCTGGAAGCCGGCGAAATCGTCGACGCCGTATTCGCCGAAAGCGAAGGTCAGGCCGCTGAATTATGGAAAATAAGAGAAGAAATCCCCGCCGCCCAAACGCGCGAAGGCGGCTCGATCAAGCACGATATATCGGTGCCGGTGTCAAAAACCGGAGAATTTATTATCCGGGCGACGAAATTGGTCGAAGATGAAATGCCGGGCATTCGCGCCTGCCCGTTCGGCCATATCGGCGACGGCAATATTCACTACAACCTGACCCAGCCTGTCGGCATGGATAAACAAGCCTTTTTGGGCCGCTGGGTCGATTTCAACCGTCTGGTTCACGATCTTGTCAAATCCATGAACGGCAGCATCAGCGCCGAACACGGCATTGGCCTCGTTAAACGCAGCGAGCTTGAACACTATGCGCCCGAAATCGAGCTGGACTTGATGCGCCGCATCAAATCGGTGATCGATCCGGACAACATAATGAACCCCGGAAAAATATTCGAAAACTGACGCTAAAAAAGGAAAACCCCGGCCAAAAGACCGGGGCAAGTTTAATAGGGAGGCTTCACGTCTAGTATGGGTCCGCGGGTAAGTCGGGGGGAGGCGGACCCGAGGCCGGATGGGTCATCCGGCGCTTCGTCACCGAGGGAGGTAACGAGTTCCTAGGGAGGAACACCGCAGATACTACACCGGACACCCTCGATTTATGTGTCGCGCTTGGAATAAAATGTATCAAAATGTAATAATTTCCTTTGGATGATGGGCCTACTGACATGGCAGATTATACCCCACCCGTGGAAGACATCCGCTTCGTGCTAAACGGATTCTCCAGAGATGAGAAGAATTTCGGAACCCAAGGCATTGCCACCCTGCCGGGGTATGAAGACGTATCGGAAGATATTATCTCGGCCGTGTTGGAAGAGGCCGGAAAATTCGCGGCGCAAGAGCTGGCCCCATTGAATAGAACCGGCGACATTGAAGGTTGCCGCCTTGAAAACGGAATTGTTAGAACGCCGCCGGGATTTAAAGAAGCCTACGGCCAATTGGCGGAAGCCGGTTGGCTGGGCATGGTATCGTCGCCCGATGACGGCGGCCAAGGGCTTCCCCATACTCTCACCTTCGCTGCCATTGAAATGTGGTCTTCGGCAAACCTGGCGTTCAGCTTGGTGCCGTTGTTGGCCTACTCGGCCATCGAATTGATTGAGCACCACGCAACGCCGGAACAGAAATCGCTTTATTTGGGCAACATGATATCCGGCGCGTGGTCATCCACCATGAACCTGACCGAGCCGCAAGCCGGATCGGATTTGGGGCGGCTCAGAACGCGCGCCACCCCTGAGGGAGATCATTACCGCATCGCCGGCCAAAAAATATTCATTACCGGCGGCGACCACGATTTGACCGAAAATATTATCCATCTGGTGTTGGCGCGGACGCCGGACGCGCCGCCGGGATCGCGGGGGATATCACTCTTTCTGGTGCCGAAAATATTGGTTGCACCCGATGGCACCCCGGGCGCCAGAAACGATCTAAAATGTGTTTCGCTGGAACATAAACTGGGTATTCATGGCAGCCCCACCTGCGTGATGTCTTTTGGCGACGATGATGGCGCCATCGGATATCTAATCGGCGAAGAAAACAAAGGGCTGGCCTGCATGTTTGCGATGATGAACATGTCGCGCCTGACCGTCGGCATCCAGGGTGTCGGCATCGGTGAGCGGGCCTACCAGCAAGCCCTCGCCTATGCACGCGAGCGGGTCCAAGGTTCAAAGAAAACTGCCGACGGACTTAAAGAGACAGCCATTATCGAGCATGCAGATGTGCGCCGTATGCTGGCATCCATGAAATCGCTTACCGAGGCGCACCGCGCGCTCGCCCTCTATACGGCAGGATGCATGGATCTATCCAAGCGCCATCCGGATTTGAGCGCTCGCGAAAATTACCTCCGGCGTTTGGAGTTGCTGACGCCGATCGTAAAAGCGTGGATTACCGACGGCGCCATTGAGGTGGCGAATACCGGAATCCAGGTCCACGGTGGCACCGGCTATATCGAAGAAACCGGCGCCGCTCAGCATTTGCGCGACGCACGCATTACCGCCATCTACGAGGGCACCAACGGCATCCAGGCGGGCGATTTGGTCGGGCGCAAAGTACTCGGAGACGATGGCCAGGCGGTGAGCGAGCTGTTAGCCCTAATTAGGGCATCATCCTCAGCACCAGAATTCAAAGAGGCGCAGGCGCTGGCACGTGTACGCGAGTATTTGCTTGCCGGCCTTGGCGCGGCCGAACAAGCCACAAAATGGATATTGGAACAAGGTCCGGGTGATCTAGTAGCTGCCATCGCCCATCCCTATTTAACCTTGCTCGGCAACGTCATCGGCGGATGGTTGTTGGCACAATCTGCCGCCCGCGCGGGGGCCGGCCTGGCGGCAAACGATGGCGATACGGCATTCTTAGAAGGTAAACTACTATCGGCGCGCCAATTTGCGGAAGAGCGCCTATCGGGGTGCCTCGCTCTCGGTGCCTGGATTGAAGGCGGCGGCGAAGCGGCGGCAAATGCACAGTCCGAACATTTTGGCCAAATTTAGTGGTATTTTGTCTGATTTAGTCTGCGCATTGGCTTTTTGGCCGCTATAATCATAGGTTATGAACCAGATATTTACTTATGTTTCCCGTCAACTCGCCGGCACCACGATTATTTTAACGATGGTCATGAGCGGGGTTATCTGGCTGTTCGTTTCGGTAAAAGCCGTCGAAAGCATTATTAATCGTGGTCTATCGTTGAAGCTGTTTTTTTTACTGACCTCGTTGCAGCTTCCAAATTTTCTGGCTCAAATTATCCCGATTGCATTTTTCATCGCCGTTCTGTTTGTCTACGGGCGCTTGGTTTCAGATCGTGAGATCGTGGTTTTACGCGCCGCCGGCATGAGCCCTTTATCACTTGCCGCGCCAGTCATCGTGCTCGGCCTGATGTTTACCTTGATCGGCTATGCGCTGTCGCTTTATGCAACGCCGAGTTCCTATCAAAAAATTCCGGCAATTGCAGTGGGACATCCGATATAATTTTACCAACGTCCTCCTAAAAGAAGGTGTATTCAATTCGGTATCGAAAGACCTTACGGTCTATATTCGCGAACGTACCGGCAAATCTGAACTCAGAGGTATTCTGGTGCACGACAACAGAAACGCCAGCAAGCCAGCTACTTTGATCGCTCAACGCGGCGTTATGGTTCAAACCCTCATTGGCGCGCGGGTCTTGATGTTCGAGGGCAACCGCCAGGAAGTGGACCGTGAAACCGGCAAGCTGTCGATCCTATATTTCGACCGCTACAGTTTTGATCTTGGTGGTATATCTAATAAACCAAATGCCCGCTTTCGAGAGCCGCGGGAGCGTTCGGTCGTGGACTTGCTACGCATCGAAAGGAAAGATGTGGGAAATCCCAAAGATTATGGGAAATTCGTCGTTGAAGCGCATCAACGGTTAGCATTACCGGCAAATTCCCTTGGATTTTCGCTGATTGCCTTTCTCAGTATTATGCTCGGCGAATTTTCGCGGCGTGGCAATTTACTTAAGGTTTTGACCGCGACCGGGATATTTGTTCTGTTACAGGTTACGGACCTTGGGTTGATAAATGTTTCAGCGAGGAATTTTAATCTTATTCCGCTGATATATTTGGCGACCTTTGGTCCGATTTTGATTTCGATGTTTTTGCTGATTTACAGGCCGAGACTTAATTTCGGTTCGCGCAAATCTCATTCAGCTGAACAGACGGCAATAAACTAGGACCAGTGTCGTGCGTATTTCAACCACCCTTTCGATCTATATCGGCCGCAATTTTATTGCGAGTTTCTTGGTTGTACTCGTCGTATTCCTTGGTCTTATATTTTTATTCGACACGATCGAGCTTCTACGCCGGGCATCAAACCAGGATAATATCGGCGCCGGGCTTATTCTTCAAATGGGGTTGACGAAACTTCCCCATATGGGGCAACAGGCATTTCCATTCGCTGTATTATTTGGCGGCATGATAGCATTTTGGCGCCTCACGCGGAACAGCGAACTGGTCGTTGCCCGGGCTGCGGGCGTGTCGGCGTGGCAATTTCTTTTTCCGGTCCTGGTGGTGGCATTTATGCTCGGTATATTTAAGATCACAGCATTAAATCCCTTTGCATCAGCCTTATTAGCCCGCTACGATCGGCTTAACGCGACATACTTGAAAGGCAGCTCCAACCTCCTTACGGTTTCGCCAACGGGCCTTTGGCTGCGCCAAGCCACCGACAAAAATCACTCGGTAATCCGAGCGACAAATATCAAAATTATCGGCAACGAGATTGAACTCGAGGACATAACCATATTTGTCTATAAGGGCGCGGACAATTTTTCGCGCCGTATCGACGCCAAAAAAGGGCGATTGGAAGACGGATTTTGGCACCTTAAAT
>JABMOP010000565.1 GCA_013204125.1 Rhodospirillales bacterium
CAATAGGGCATGGTATGGATGATGCCGTTGGATTTGGTCGCCGAGGTCAGATGCTTTTTATCCCGGGAGCGCGCAAGATCGAAGGCGTATTTTAAGATACGGTCGACGCCGCGGCGGGTGAATACGGTTTGCTGGGTGACCAATTCATCATCGGTGCCGGCGTAAAGCCGCCCGCCGATTTCCGAATATTCACC
Source organism: Rhodospirillales bacterium (assembly GCA_013204125.1). Lineage (GTDB taxonomy): Bacteria > Pseudomonadota > Alphaproteobacteria > Rhodospirillales > UBA2165 > JABMOP01. The sequence continues at coordinate 195 of JABMOP010000565.1, forward strand.
TTCGACGTTTTCACGCACCACATAAAAATCGATATCGCCCGGCTTGCGCCCGGCCAAGGGTGTCGGCACGCCTTCGAACAAGCGCACCGGGCGAAGGTTCACATATTGATGAAATTCCCGGCGGATAGGAATTAAAAGCCCCCATAGGGAAATATGATCGGGCACGCCCGGATAACCGACGGCGCCGAGGTAGACCGCGTCGTGGCCGCTGATTTGCGCCAAGCCGTCTTCCGGCATCATCGCACCGGTCTTGTGATAGACCTCGCAAGACCAATCATATTCGTCCCAGATAAATGATATATCGAATTTGGCTGCTGCCGCGTCCAGCACCCGCACCCCTTCGGGCACCACTTCCCTACCGATCCCGTCGCCGGGAATAAGAGCAATTTTATAAGTCGTCACGTTATTTTTAGTCCTTCTTCAAATCTAATTCGAAATACAATAATTCGGCGCCGACGCTTATCGGGGGTTTATCGTTATAAGCGCCGATTTCTTCAAACCCTAAATCACGGTAAAGGGCAATCGCCGCTTCCAGTTTCTTTTCCGTATCCAAGCGCATGGCGGCGTAGCCTTGGCCTTTGGCGAATTCGATTATGCGCAGCGACAACGCCCGCCCGAGCCCCCGACCGCGCCAGGCTTCGCGCAAATAGAGGCGTTTTAATTCGCACACGCCTTCTTCGTCTAAGGGGCGCAACGCAATAACTCCAGCGATCTTGCCGTCATCATCTGCAAATAGAATTTGCCCTAAAGGTTCCGCATATTTTCCCGGCAAACTTGCCAGTTCTTCATCGAAGCCCTGAAATCACAAATCCACATCGAGCCAGGTCTGGTACTCCTGGAACAATTCCCGCGTAACGTTCATATCTTCCGGCCCGCGCGCCGGTCGGATGGTGAGGCTCATGGTTATACCTCTAAATGGATATTGATGCGCCGGTTATGGGCGCCTTTGTTTTCAATCTTGCCGACGCGAAGACGTCCAATTTCGCCGGTGGTAGCGACGTGGGTTCCACCGCAAGGTTGCAGATCAGTGCCTTCGACATCAATGATGCGCACCTGCCCGGCGCCCGACGGCGGTTTTACGGACATCGTGCGCACTAGATCAGGATTGGCGGCAAGCTCCGCATCACTGACCGACGATATGGCGACGGGGTGGTTCTCGGAGACCAAGCGGTTAAGCTCGGCTTCAATATGCTCTTTATCCAGCGATGTGTCGGGTAAATCGAAATCGAGGCGGCTTTTATCGGCGCCAATAGATCCGCCGGTCACGCCGCCATCAATCACCGCACAGAGTAGATGAAGGGCCGTATGCATACGCATCATCTTGTGACGCTTGTCCCAATCGATCTCAGCCGTCACGCGGGCGCCGATTTCGGGCAGCGCCACGCCCTTCACCGGGACATGAATATGATCTCCGGTATCTCGGTCCTTGAAACAATCGGTGATTCCAATTTCGCCGCCGTCCGCAAGCTTCAGTGCGCCACTATCGCCCGGTTGGCCGCCGCCTCTGGCATAAAACACGGATCGGTCGAGAACGACGCCGCGTTGATCGGCGGCAACCACTACCGCTTCGCAGGATTTTGCGTAACTATCGGTGCGGAATAATTCTTCGGTCATATTTCTTTATCCCGATTTTACCGTATGAGCGTGGTTCAAAGGTCCGTGACCGCTCCCGTAGCCGGGCGCCGTTTGGATGGCCTTCATCACATAGTCCCGGGCGCGGGAAACGGCGTCAACCATATCCAGCCCTTGCGCGATGCCGCAGGCGATTGCCGAAGCCAGGGTACAGCCGGTGCCGTGGGTGTGTTGTGTTTCGATGCGCGGGCTGGTGAAGCGCTGCGATTTTCCCGACGCATCCATCAAGAGATCCATAATGTCCGCGCCGTCCCGGTGGCCGCCTTTTAACAAGACCGCCTGCGGGCCGAGATCGATCAACGCCGCGGCCAAGGCTTCCGCGTCTTCAAGCGCCGGTGCGATCCTACCGGTCAAGGCTTCGGCTTCGGGCAAGTTGGGCGTCAGAACCGTAGCGCGCGGCACCATTTGAGTTCTAAGCGCAGCCATCGCGTCATCGGCCAACAGCGACGATCCACCCTTGGCGACCATCACCGGATCAACAACAACCGGCACCCCCAGTGCAAACTTATCCAACATATTGCATACGACTTCGATGATGTCCGGGCGGTGCAGCATACCAATCTTGATGCAATCGGCGCCGATATCAGAAAGCACCACTTCCATTTGCTGGCCAACGAATTCCGGCGGAACGTCCGAAATGCCATGAACGCCGACCGTGTTTTGTGCGGTCAATGCCGTGATCGCGGGCATGGCAAACCCGCCAAGCGCGGTTACCGCCTTGATATCCGCTTGGATGCCCGCGCCGCCGCCTGAATCCGATCCGGCGACGATAAGTATCCGTCCCTTCAAGGCGTTCCTCCTATTATTATTTTTTAGGCCGAAGCAGCCCGTTCGATTTCGCTGATAATATCCGCGACGACGCCGTCAATCAAAGCTAAGTCTTCGCCTTCGGCCATGACCCGGATAAGCGGTTCGGTTCCCGAATTTCGGATCAGCACGCGGCCAGATTTCGCCAAGCGCGCTTCCCCATCTTTGATGGCTTTTTTAACGCCGCTGTCATCCAGCGGGGCGCCGCCGGTAAAGGCAACATTTTTAAGAATCTGCGGTAACGGCTCGAACGGGCGGCATACTTTGCTCACGGCCAGGCCGCTTTCGGCAACAATGGTCAATAGCTGCAACGCAGCAACCAAGCCGTCGCCGGTGGTCCCACTATCTGCAAGAACGATATGCCCCGATTGTTCGCCACCGAGATTACAGCCGGTTTCACGCATTTGTTCGACAACGTACCGGTCGCCCACTTGGGTGCGAATAAGGTTTAAGTCGATGGATTGAAGATAACGCTCAAACCCCAAATTCGACATGACCGTGGCGACAACGCCGCCGCCCTTAAGCCAGCCGTCTTTGACCCATTCCCTAGCAATCACGCCCATAATCTGATCGCCGTCGATCAACGCGCCGCTTTCATCTGCCACCAAAACCCGGTCGGCATCACCGTCGAGGGCGATCCCCATATGGGCGCCGTGGGCAATCACTTGTTCGCATATAAGATCCGGGTGCGTGGTGCCGCAGCCATTATTGATGTTCGTGCCGTCAGGGTTGACGGCAACCGGCACCACATCTGCGCCCAATTCCCAAAGCACGGTGGGCGCAACCTTATAGGCGGCGCCATTGGCGCAATCGACGACGATCTTTAATCCGTCGAGCGTAAAGCGCCGGGGGATAGTGCGTTTAACGTGTTCCATATAACGCCCCTGCGCATCATCCAGGCGCAGCGCCCGGCCAAGCTTACTCGGCGCGGCCAAATCGGTGCTCATATTGGCGCTCATGCGGGCTTCGATTTCGGCCTCCGCTTCGTCGGACAGCTTATAGCCGTCCGGCCCAAACAGTTTGATGCCGTTGTCTTGATAAGGGTTGTGCGAGGCGGAAATCATGACGCCCAAATCGGCGCGCAAAGACCGCGTCAACATTGCAATGGCGGGTGTCGGCATCGGGCCGACCAAGATCGGATCCATACCGGCGGCAACGAACCCGGCGGTCAACGCCGGTTCAACCATATATCCCGATAGCCGCGTATCTTTGCCGATGACCACCCGGTGGCGATGATCGCCACGGGTGAAATGAAGCCCCGCCGCCATACCGACACGAAGCGCGGTTTCCGCCGTCATGGGTTCGGTATTGGCGGTACCGCGGATGCCGTCGGTTCCAAAAAGTTTTCTAATCATGATCGCTTAAATTTCAATATTCCAAAATTCAATTGGGCCTTTGATTTTTAGGTCTAAACCAAATTTCGACAAAGATCAGTTAACAAATTATTGCGCTATTTTACGAGGTTCGGTTAAGCGCAGAAATTGTTTCCGCAACCTCGTGCACACGGAAGATGGAAGCCCCCTTCTCCGCCGCTTGGGCGGCAAGCGAAAGCGAAGTTTTGGTTCTGTCTTTTGGCTTTGCTTCCTTGCCGAATTTACGCGACAGACCCACCGTCACGGGACGCCCAAGGGCGGCAATTTCGTCCAGCCGATCCAGAAGTTCAAAATTCTGAGCGGTATTTTTTGCGAACCCGAAACCGGGATCAACGGAAATGCGGCCGATCGCTATTCCAGCATCGGCGCACGCCTTTATGCGGCCCGCTAAGTAATCGATCACGTCGCCGACCACATCGTCATATTCGGCTTCCCCGGTCATGGTCTGGGGCGTTCCCTTCATGTGCATCAAGATCACATGGGCGCCGCTTTGCGCCGCGACCTTGATGGCACTAGGATCCCATGTGAGCGCCGAAACATCGTTGATGATTTGCACGCCTTCATCGACTGAAACTTCCATCACCTTTGCATGGCGGGTGTCGATGGATACCAAGGCGCCGGCGGATATCAGTTCACGGACAACCGGGCGAACGCGGGCAAGCTCCTCAATTGAATCAATTTGTTTTGCGCCCGGACGGGTAGATTCGCCGCCCACATCAATGATATGCGCCCCCTCGTCGATGAGCCTAAGGCCATGGGCGACGGCGCTGGCGGTATCGAAATTATCACCGCCATCTGAGAAACTGTCAGGAGTTACATTGACGATGCCCATGATAATCGGGCGACCAAGACTCAGTCCGGCAAAACTCAATGCCGCCTCCCCCGGAAGTTCGATCCTCGGAGAATGAGCCGCTTTCATTAGCTGAGCTTTTCGGCGCGCCGGGTTCAGCCGCCGGGCTGAGGTTCGGGATCAAGTCCGCCGGGCACGCCCTTGGGCACCGCGCCGCTGGAGGGCACCGATGATTTGGCATGGCCATTGGCGCCATCATCGTCGGCATCGGGTCTGAAGACCGGCTCGCCGCGCAAAAGCGCATTTACCTCCTCGCCGGACAGCGTCTCATATTCCAATAATGCTTCGGCTACGGTTACCAAATCATCCCGCTTTTCGGTCAGAATGGTCTCGGCTTTTTGCCCGGCTTCATCGATCAGGCGGCGCACTTCTTCGTCGATCATACGCGCCGTTGAATCGGACACGCTTTTGTGGCGCGCCACCGAATGGCCCAAGAACACTTCTTCTTCATTGTCGGAATAACGCTGCGGTCCCAGCTTTTCGGAAAACCCATATTCGGTCACCATGCGGCGCGCCATTTCGGTCGCCTGCTGGATATCGTTACCGGCGCCGGTGGTTACATTTTCAGCCCCGAATATGGCTATTTCGGCGACCCGTCCGCCGAACATAACGGCCAGTTTCGATTCAAGTTCCAGCTTCGAATAACTGTATTTGTCTTTTTCCGGCAACGACATAGTGACACCAAGGGCGCGGCCGCGCGGAATAATCGTCACTTTGTGCAAGGGATCATGTTTCGGCACGTTGATACCGACAACCGCATGGCCGGCTTCGTGGTAGGCGGTGAGTTTCTTTTCCTCGTCGGACATGACCATAGAACGGCGCTCAGCGCCCATCATGACTTTGTCCTTGGCATATTCAAACTCGTTCATGGTCACCATTCGATTGCCGGTGCGCGCCGCCAACAGCGCCGCCTCGTTCACCAAATTGGCGAGATCTGCGCCGGAAAAACCGGGCGTTCCGCGGGCAATAATTTTGGCATCCACATCCGGCGCGCACGGAACTTTGCGCATATGCACTTTCAATATTTTTTCGCGGCCGACGATATCGGGATTGGGCACAACAACCTGGCGGTCGAAG
>JABMOP010000566.1 GCA_013204125.1 Rhodospirillales bacterium
GCACATAAGCGCCCGGCCGATCGCCGCCATCTGTTGCTGGCCGCCCGAAAGCGACGGCGCCGGCAAGGAGCGAAGCTCCTTCAGCACCGGGAACAGATCATAGACGCGGCTGACGCTCCACGGGCCCGGGCGCCCGCAATATCCACCCAGCTGCAAATTTTCTTCGACGGTCAGGCTGGGAAACAGGCGGCGGCCTTCGGGCACCATGGCAATGCCGAGCCTGACCAATTCGTGCGGCGTGCGGTGGCCGATGGATTGGCCATCGAATTCGACCATATCCGGCGCCGTCATCAAGGCGCCCGCGACGGCGCGCAGGAACGTCGTCTTGCCGGCGCCATTGGCGCCGATGATGGCCACGGTTTCGCCTTCCTCAACGACCAGATCAATACCGAACAGGGCTTGGAAATCGCCGTAATATGCCGACAATCCGTGGGAGGCCAGCAAGCTCATGAAGCGGGAATCCCCATATAAACTTCGCGCACCTCGGGATCGTTCATGACCGCATGTGGCTCGCCCTCTGCCAGCTTCTTGCCGAAATTCATAACCACCAAGCGGCTGGCGATGGACAGCAGCGCGTGCACAATGTGTTCGATCCAGATGATCGTGGTGCCGCCGGCATGGATCGCCCGGATGGTGTCCACCAACTCGTTGCATTCGTATTCCGTCAGGCCGCCGGCGATTTCGTCCAACAGCAACAGCTTCGGCCTGGTCGCAATGGCGCGGGCCAATTCGAGCCGCTTGCGTTGCAGCAGCGTAAGACTGCGCGCCATCACATTCGCCTTATCGTAGAGGCCGGTGATATTGAGCACCTCGGCGCAACTCTCATAGGCTTCGTGCTGGCTCTGCCCACCGCCGAAATTGGCGCCCACCAGCAGATTTTCAAAGACCGACATATTGGTGAACGGATGCGGTATCTGATAGGAACGCCCGATCCCCTGCCGGGCGCGCAGATGCGGCGCCATGGTCGTGATATTGTCGCCTCGGAAGCGGACCTGACCGCTATTCGCCTGCACATCACCGGTGATCAAGTTGAACATCGTCGATTTGCCGGCGCCGTTGGGACCGATGATCGCCAGCGCCTCCCCTTCCTCGACCGAGAGCGTCATTTCATCCACGGCTAGAAGCGCGCCGTAGGTCTTGGACATTTGATCAAGTTCGAGGAGGACGGTCATGAATTGCCTTATCGTTCGGCAACGGCCACCGCCGGAATGGCGATGGCCGATACACGAACCGGGTTGGCTAAGTCGATTGACGAGGCAGCTTAAGAGTACTTGATGGCCTCGAACGAACTATCGAGGGGGATATCCTTCGCCGCGCCGTTAAAGACCGTGTGCAGGTCATAAGCGAACTTCTTGCCCTTCTTCCACTGGCCACCGACCAACGGAGTGGTGCAGACGTTCTTCACCGGGTTCAAAGGTCCGCCCTTCCAGGTGATCGGACCAACCAGCGACTTATAGTCGGTTTCGGTGATGGCTTTTAAGATGTCGGCCGGTTTGAGGCTGGCAGACCGCTTGAGAGCGTCGATGGCGACTTCGATGTTGGCGTGCTTGAAGCCGATCGGCTGGGTCCATTGCTTGCCGGTGGCGGCGGTATAGGCATCGCAGAACTGCTGCGCCGTCTCGCCGGTCAGGCCGGAGCGGTAGGGATGGTGCTGTGACCACCACACTTCGGTCGAAATGCCTTCGCCGCGCTTGCCCAGCGCTTCGACGGCGGTCGGGAACAGGACCGCTTTCGGCGGCGTCATGATCTTAGGCCGGTAGCCTTGCTGGGCGCATTGGGTCCAGAAGGTGGCAAACTGCGGCGGGTTGAAGATGCCGCAAGCAATGTCCGATCCATTCTTCTTCAGACCACGGATCTGGGCCGTGAAGTCATCGGACAAAGGCGGATAAAGGCCGAGCTGACGCACATCGAACCCTTTTGCGCGGAATGCCGGCGGCATACCGTGGGGACCGTTGGCGGCGATGCCGTCCGGATCGTTGGTGAACATGGTGGCGACGATCTTGTTGTTCGGTATCGTCAGCCACATGTCGGCGAACAGATTTGCAACCTGATCGAAACCCCAGAAGAAGTGATAGGTCCACTTGAAACCGGTCTTCGGATTGCCACGGCGACCGAAGAAATAGGCCTGCCAGGGATCATCGGAGGTGACGCAAGGTACGCCGTTCAGCTCGCACTGATCCGCTACCGGGTTGGTGGTATCGGACGTCGATGAGGCGATCATGATGTCGACCCGGTCTTTGTTGATAAGCTGCGCCGCAACTTCGGAAGCGCGGTTGGGGTTGGACTGGCTGTCCTTGTAGATGATTTCGACCGGATGGGTCTGGCCACCGACCTTGATGCCGTCCTTGAGCGCCTTGCGAACAGCGCTGAGCACAAATTGGTCGGCTTCACCGAACGCCGCAATGGGGCCGGTTTCAGGGCTGACCATGCCGATTTTGATGGTCCGCGCGGCGCCGAACACGGCGGGCGCGGGAAGTGCTGAAACAGCGGCGCCGACCGCGAGGGCGCTGGCGCTGGTTTTCAGAAGTTCGCGCCGGCTAATGCGCTTGGTAATACCTTTGGTTTTCGAGTTCATATTCATTCTCCCCTGTTAAACAAAATTTCCACCAACCCATGATTGGATCATATTAAATGGCTAATTTCTTTCGGCAATGAATTTTAAAATACTGCGCGAGGGCATTTTAACCACTCAAATCTGCACTTCGCCACACATTATTTGGGGCGATTCGTTGACGCGGCGATTTTTCGTTGAATTAATGTAGATCGCTCCATAGAACTAACGTCTAACCAGGGTAAAACCGGAAGTCGAAAGCAATTCGCTGCGATTTTTAGGGAGGATTATTGGATGGACGAAAAAATCAAATGGCCGGTGAAGACCCGGGAAATGCAGAATTGGGCCATGGATTCCACCTATTGGAACGATTTTGAATTTCGCGACGACGACATAATTATCGCCACTTGGCAAAAAGCCGGCACCACTTGGGTTCAGCAGATCATTGCCCAGTTCATCTTCGGCGGCGAAACCGAAGGCATGCCGATCGCCGATATATCACCGTGGCTGGATCTCCGCCTGCCGCCGCTGGAAGTAAAATTACCCGACATCATCGCGCAGAAACATCGGCGATTTTTAAAAACGCACCTGCCGTTGGATGCGCTGGTGTTCGAGCCAAAGGCAAAATACATCTATATCGCGCGCGATGCCCGCGACTGTATTTGGAGTCTCCATAATCACCATTATTATTTGAACGATGTCCTCTATGACGGCCTCAAGGCCCTGCCGGATTTCGGCCCGATACTTGAGCCGCCGCGCACCAATGATTTGCGTGAATATTTCCTCGACTGGTTCAACGACAACGATTTTCCGTTTTGGCCGTTTTGGGAAAACATTCGCGGTTGGTGGGAAATCCGCAACCTTCCCAACGTCTATTTCATTCATTATCAGAATTTAAAAGACGACATGGA
>JABMOP010000567.1 GCA_013204125.1 Rhodospirillales bacterium
CGTCAAAGGCGCGCATGTAACCTTGTCAAAAGACGGCGCCAAAATCGCCGACACCTTCACCGACATCTACGGCGATTTCAAATTCGATCATTTGAACCCGGACAGCGGCAATTACACACTCGACATCGCCGCCGAAGGCCGCCCGTCAAAATCGGTAAGCATAAGTTTAGGCAAGAGCGCCTATGTCGGGGAAGTCAGGGTATAATTTTTTAAAGATCAGAGGAGGATCGAAACATGCCATCACTCGATGATATTTCCATCATTAATACGAACACCGCCGAAGCCATAGAGGTCGATAGCGGCCTCGAGCGAACGATCTGCGGCGATGCCCTTTGTGGCTCGAAGCAGCTCACCGTTTACCGGCGCACCGTGTTGGATGGACGCAGTTTTGAAGCCCAGTCGGGCGATGATTATCACCTCCTGTACGTCATGGGCGCATCACGCGGCGGCACGATCAATTTCAATGGCGAAGGCCACGCCGCCGAAGAAGGCGCAGGCGTGTTGCTCTGCCCAGGTGAGGCCGCAACGCTCAAAGCTGCCGGCTCGGACATGGAAGTTGTGCACATGGTGACGCCGACACCGCCCGCCGCCGCCGAAGACGGTTTGCCAGGCGGACCCGGATATTTCTTCAATCGCGGAACCCTGCGCCCGCTCACTGACGCCAGCGGCGGTCGCGTCCGCCGGTTCTGTGCCGAATCCAGTGTCAGGTTGCTGGACGGCTCGAGGTTGACGCCGACCAATGCCATCCAAGCGGGCGAAATGCTCTATCACGAAGGCGGCTCGTCGCCTTATCATCAGCATGTCGGCACCGACGCCAACCCGGATGGCGCGTCCCATTGCTATATGACCTTCAAGGGCGGCGGCACGGTCGAAGTCGGAGACGGCGCCCAGGATATCGAACCCGGCACGCTGGTTTATTTCCCGCCGGGCGTGCCGCACCGGCTGCGCGCCCGTGGCGGCCCGCTCGATTACTTCGAGATCCAGGCCTGGCGCAGCTTCAAGACCAACGTGTTGAGCGAAGAAGAGCTCGGCCTCAAATGGTACTACGATCCCGAATCCGAAGGCGCCGCACCGATGGAATGGGACCAAAGCTAGGGGAAGCGGTCTCAGTGAGTTTGGGCGAAAGTTTATGTGGGGGAGTTAGGGTTTAACTCCCCCTACTTATCCAATTCCGGGTAGCGCCTGAAGATGCCATTTTCGTTGAAATCGATGCGGCGGTCTGATTTTAGATAGGCTTTGATATTGGGCCGCGCCGCCACCAGATCATGGAGTGCGGTCAGCTCCGGGTAATCGGGCTCAATGCGGGCCATAGCTTTGGGAAACGCATATCTGAGCCCGGCGATTAATTGGAACATCGACAAATCTGGATAGGTCAGGGTATCGCCGATCAGATAGGTATCGCCGCCGGCATTGCAGTCAATGACGTCGACAAAATATGCCAGATATTTCGGCACCCTATGTTCGAGGAACAAGCCGGCGCGTTTTTTGGATTCTTTCTTCTGGTCTTCATAATAGAGCGCATTGCTGATGGGATGGTGGCTGTCGTGAATTTCGAGCACGAAATCGGTGACCGTCAATTGCAGATCATGCGCCCAATGGCGGCTCGCGTCGTCTTTTGGCGCAAGGCCGATGCGCCCGCCCAGATACATCAAGATATTGGCGGTATGGGCGATGGTGACGTCGCCGTTTTTTAGGATCGGCGGCGCGTAGGATGGCCTGGCGTTGGCTTCGTCGTCCAAAAATGCGCGCACCATAGCCCCGCCGCCGCCCTGGTCTTCGGGCATGCGGCCAATATCCAAATATTCGGCGCCGGCTTCTTCCAGCGCCAAGCGCACAAATTCGCCGCGCCCCTGGATGGTCGGCCAGTAGTAAAGTTGGTATGCCATTTTCGGCTCCGCTCTAAATCTTCAACAGCCTCTCGGCATTGCCGTGCAGGATTTTATCTTTGTCCTCTTCGTTGAGCATCAGCCGTTCCATCCATACCGGGCCCGGATCGTTGGGCACGAACGGATAATCGATGGCGAACATGATACGGTCGGCGCCCATTTCCTGGAGGCAGCACAGCATCGCCGGGTCCGAGAAAAAGCCTGAGGTGGTGATGTGAAAATGCTTGGTGAAGAGTTTGCGGAACTCGACCCCTTCATTGCCCGGCCGGTTGAGGGCGAGATCGATGCGCCACATCAGGAACGGCAAGGTTTCACCGAGATGGCCGAGGATGATATTGACCCCTGGATATTTTTCCAAGACGCCGGACAGTACGATGCGGATACCGGCGGTCGCGGTTTCCATGGTGAACCCCCAGCCGGCATTTGCGAGACCGGGATATTCGCCCACATAATCTTTCAAATACGCATCGAGAACTCCGGCGTGTATATTGGCGGGGTGAATATAAAGCGGCACGTTCAAGGCTTCGGCGCGCGCGAAGATCGGCCAGAATTGCTTGCCGTCAATGAATTGATCGCCGCCGGTCAGCCCGTGGATCATCGCGCCGACCATGCCGAGGTCTTTAACGCACCGCTCCAATTCGTCGGCGGCGGCTTCGGGCGCGGCGGTTGCCAGGGCGGCGAAACCCTTGAACCGGTCCGGATAGGTGTCGCAAATTTCTTTCAAGTGGTCGTTGGCCGCGGATGCGATGCCGGGACCGGTTTCGGCATCCAATTTTTGCGCCGACGGCGCGCCGTGGGACAACACCTGGACGTCGATATTATTTTCGTCCATGGATTTAATGCGCGCCGCGCCGACATCTTCCAAGGCCTCGCGGACGTAACCGCCGGTGCGGGCATCGACGCCGGTGAAATGCTTGGTTATCTGATCGTCGTAATAATGTTCTTCTATGGCGATGACTTTTTTACCGTCAAGAATGCTCATCTCGCTTTCCTCCCTAGAATTTTATTGGACCTTAAATCCATGATATCCCAATCGCGCCTGTTGCCAATGCTCTTATGGCTTTTTTTTGCGCGCAGATGCTCGAAATACCGGATCGGCGATGTTAGAATGGGGGCAACAAAAAATAACGGATTGAAACCTTATGTTATCTGCCCAAGACAATGAACGCCTGACCCGCGTCGGCCCCGGCACGCCGATGGGTGAATTGATGCGTCGGTTCTGGATACCGGGGTTGAAGGAAGAGGAAATCGCCGCGCCCGACAGCCCGCCGGTTAAATTACGTCTGCTCGGCGAAGATCTGGTGGCTTTCAAAGATAGCGACGGCCGCATTGGTATTCTGGACGCCTATTGCCCGCACCGGATGGTCGAACTTTATTACGGGCGCAACGAAGAATGCGGCCTCCGCTGCGTCTATCACGGCTGGAAATTCGATACGGCCGGCAATTGCGTCGATATGCCGTCGGAACCGAATGAGACCAATTTCGCCCATAAGGTCACCACCAAATCATATCCGGCAGCCGTCCGCGCCGGCGTCGTCTGGATCTATATGGGGCCAAAAGGCGAAATGCCCGAACTGCCGGAATTTGAATGGTCGTATCTGAGCGCCGACCGCACCGCCGCCACCAAACGGCTGCAACAATGCAATTGGGCGCAAGCCATCGAAGGCGGCATCGATAGCGCCCATATATCTTTCCTTCATTCAAATCTCGGCGATGCCGGACACGGCAATTTCAATTTGAAGCGCGAAACCTATAATTTGGGCGACCGCCACCCAAAATTTTTCATCGAAGACACCGATTACGGCCTGCAAATCGGCGCCCGGCGCGGCGCCGGCGAAAACCGGCATTATTGGCGCATCACCCAATGCTTGATGCCGTTCTACACCATGATCCCGCCGACGATGGAAGGCGGCGCCACGTCCGACGGCATTCCTTTCGGCGGCCATGCCTGGGTGCCGATCGACGATGAAAACACCTGGACCTGGTCGTTCGGCGTCCACCCAAACCGCCCTTTCACAAAAGAAGAGGCCAACTGGTCGGGTGGGCGGGACGGCACGTGGGGGCCGATCGACGACAATTACCGGCCGATCCGCAATAAAGACAACGACTACCTTTTGGACCGCGAAGCGCAACGCACCCGAAATTATACCGGTATCGACGGCGTGCCCAATCAGGACGCCGCCGTGCAGGAAAGCATGGGCCCCATCGTTGACCGTGCGCGCGAACGCCTCGGCGCGTCCGATATCGCCATCATCACATGGCGCAAAAAAATATTGCAACTGACCAGGGATCTGGAAGCCGGCACCTTGCCGCCCATGGCCGGCCAGGGCAATGTCTATAACGTGCGTTCCTGTTCGGCGCTTTTGAACGGTGATGCGGATTGGATCGAAGCGACCGCCGAGTTAGTGCGCGGCGGCGAAATTCAATACGCAGCGGAATAAAGCGGGAGGCGAGTATGACGAGCCAAGCTGAAAGCAAGCTTTTGTGCGAAACCGGCGCGGGGACGCCGATGGGCGAATTTATGCGCCAATATTGGCTGCCGGCGGGATTGTCCTCTGAATTAGAAGCCGACGGCGATCCTATGCGTCTTATGTTGCTCGGCGAAAAACTGATCGCTTTTCGAGATTCCTCCGGGCGCATCGGCATTATGGACCACCGCTGCCCGCACAGATGCGCTTCGTTCTTTTTCGGGCGCAACGAAGAAGACGGCATTAGATGCGTCTATCACGGCTGGAAATTCGACGTCGATGGCAATTGCGTCGATATGGCCAACGTGCCGCCCCATCAGGACTTCAAAGCCAAGGTCAAAGCCAAATCCTATAAGGCTACCGAACGCAATGGCCTTATCTGGGTCTATATGGGCGATCAAACGGACATACCGGAATTGCCCGATATCGAGGCCAATTTGCAGCCCGAAGCGGAAGTCGATTTCCGCTTCGTCCAGCGCCGGTGCAATTGGCTACAGGCCCTCGAAGGGGATCTGGACACGTCGCATCTCAGCTTCCTGCATTTCGGCAGCGTCGGCAAAGATGCACTGAATGAAGAGAGCACCCAGAGGCATTTACTGGCGAACCGGGCGCCCGAATTTATCGTCCAGGATACCGATTACGGCACCATGGGCGCAGCCTTCCGCCCGGCCGATGAAGACAACACCTATTGGCGTTTCGCCCATTATATATTCCCGGTTTGGGCGTTTTCGCCGAACTGGCCGATGGATGTGAATATTTTGGCGCGGGCCTGGGTGCCGATGGACGATGAACACACCATGTTCATGGAAATCATCCGCAAAAACGTGCGCTCCGCCTATAAAGCCAAAGACGGCAAACAGCTTGCCGGCGCTATGGTCATGGATCGGCTACGCCCCAATTCTACCGATTGGTTTGGCCGCTGGCGATTATCCGATGATACCGAAAATGATTACGGCATCGACCGCGGCGTGCAAAAAACGGGAAGTTACACCGGGATCGACGGTATCCACCTGCAAGATCAGGCGACAACCGAAAGCATGGGGCCGATTTCCGATAAAACATGGGAACATCTTAGCCCCACCGATACGTTGATTACGGCGACCCGAAAAAGGATAATAAACGCCGTCAACGCCTATAAGAAAGACGGCGCGTTGCCGCCCAAAAGCCGCCTCGCCAAGACCGTCCACGGCGTCCGTTCCGGCAGTTTTACAGCGCCCAAGCATGTAACCTGGCTCGACGCTTATGAACAGCAGATGGCAACTGGGGCAAAAAATAAGGCTCAAGCCGCCGGTTAAGCTTTTATTTAAAGCCGGTAATCACCACCTAAGTAGTATTAATTATTGCCAATTAATTCACAGATTTGTTGGTGTTTTGCCCGGTTCAGAAAATTCCAATACCGATCTTAAAATACGGCTCGCCCAGCTGAACGCATCCTTTACCACGAGCCTGCCAAGCCGCCTGTTGGTCCTTGAAGAAGCCTTGTCGGAGATAAAATCTCATAGCGACGCCAAGCACCATAAAATTCAACTGGAAATTATTCTAAACGTCGCCCACAAATTGGCCGGTACCGCCGGCACCTTCGGCAATCAGGCATTGTCGGATCAAGGGAAAAAATTGGAAAACCTGTGTGACGAATTTTTGTCATCGGGCGGCAATTTGGACATGGTGGATATCGACGAAATTGCCAAAGATATAGCGGAACTTTCACCGCTAACTTTGTATTCGGGTACCGACAATCTGGCGGCCACAGAGCCGGACGATGAAGCCGTCAATAAACAGGCCAACGCGCATCAGCCTTTGGTGGCTATCGTCGATGACGACCTGATACTCGGCGAGACGCTGGCATCGGCGATCGAAGAGCGGGGATTTAAGGCTCGCCATTGCCTGACAATCGAAAGTCTTTCGGAATTTTTGGTTTTATCGTCACCCGATATTCTCATCATGGATATCGTTTTTGAAAGCGACCGCAACGGCGGCATTCGGGCGATTGAGAATTTGCGTTCCTTGATGGACATAACCTGCCCGGTCATTTTTATGTCGGTGCGCGACGATATGGATGCCAAAGTGCGGGCCTACCGCGCTGGATGCAGTGGTTACCTGACAAAACCCATCAACATTGCCGAATTAGTTACGCAAGTTGAATTTTTATCAAACCCTGAGAGCCAGGCGCCTTATCGCGTTTTATTGATCGAAGACGAACCGGACATCGCGGAATTCTACAGTTTGAAAATGAACGCCGCCGGATTGGACGTGCATTTCATCACGGACCCGATGCTGGCGCTAAACGCGGCCCGGGAACACCGCCCTGAAGTCATCATCAGCGATATCGCCATGCCCGGTTGCGACGGCTTTGAACTCGCTGCGACGCTCCGCTTCGACGCGGAATTCCGCTCGGTTCCCATTGTCTTTTTAACCGCCAGCGGCGGCGCCGAAAAAGAACAAATGGCGATGCAGGCCGGTGGCGATAATCTGTTCGAAAAATCCCAACCGCCGGAACATATCGTCGCCGCCATCGCAGCCCGCGCCCGGCGCTACCGCGAATACATCAATCTCTACGCAAAAAGCGAAAGCCGGGAGATATTATATGAATCCGCATTTACCGCATCGGCCGAAGGCTTGGTGACGATCAACGAGACGGGGAAAATCGAAACCTTCAATCCGGCGGCAGCCGGGATGTTTGGCTACACCCCATCAGAAGTGATCGGCCGGGATGTCAGCCTATTGCTGCCCGAACAGGACCGCGGCGCCCATCGGCGTTATCTAAATAATTCCGAACTGCACGCGCCCCGCGTCATCAATCAGGCGCGGGATCTGATCGGGGTTAAAAAATCCGGCGGAAAATTCCCGATTGAATTGAATGTTTCGCCGATGACGATTGACCGGAAAAAACGCTATGTCGGCGTCATTCACGATATCAGCGAACGCAAATTGGCCGAAAAGCAAATGAAGGAAAGCGAGCAAATTTTCCGCGATTTTGCCGCCGCCGCCGCCGATCGTTTCTGGGAAACCGACGCCGACCATCGTTTTATCGAAGTCTCCGAACCCCACGGCAACCTGACCACGCCGAGTGAAGCCTTCCTCGGCAAGCAGCCGTGGGACGTGGGCGGCGCTAAAATCACCACACCAGGTTCGATCACTCTGATTAAAGAAGCGTTCGAATCCCAGGGCGTATTTCGCGATATCCGTTATACTCGCTCATATGAGGACGGATCCCAGGTATATATTCGCCTGTCCGGCGTTCCGGTGTTCGATACAAGCGGAAAATTCACAGGATACCGGGGCATATTTGGCGACGAGTCCGCGGAAATGAAGGCCCAGGAAGCGGTGAAATTGGCCCAGAAAAAACTTCTGGAAAGTGAAAATCGTCTAAAAAATAGCCAGGCGTTTGCAAATATCGGAACCTGGGATTGGGAAATCCAAACGGGCGCGCTTTATTGGTCTGATCGCATTGCGCCGCTATTCGGTTACGAAGCCGGGACCTTGGAGACGACCTACGACAATTTCGTTACCGCCATTCATCCGGACGACCGCAAGATGGTCACCGATGCGGTTGCCGATTGCGTCGAGAACGGCGCCGAATACGATATCGAACATCGTACGGTCTGGCCTGATGGAACCGTGCGTTGGTTATCGGAAAAAGGCGATGTGACCCGGGACGAAGATGGGAGTGCGCAGCACATGCTCGGCGTCGTGCAAGACATCACTCAGCGTCATGAATTTGAAATTGAGATCCACCAGGCGCGCGAAGAAGCCGACCGCGCCAATCAGGCGAAGTCCGAATTTTTATCATCCATGAGCCACGAGCTGCGCACGCCCATGAACGCCATTTTGGGGTTCGGTCAGATGCTGGAATACAATCCGAAAGAGCCGCTGACCCAAGCGCAAAAAGATTGCGTCACCCGGATATTGAGCGGCGGCCAGCATCTTCTTAACCTGATAAACGAAATCCTGGATCTCGCCCAAATCGAAGCCGGCAAGGTGAACCTTTCGCTGGAAGAGGTGGACCTGGGCGGCATATTCGAAGAATGCTTAGATTTGACCCGGCCCATCGCCGATAAACGCGATATTTCGGTCGATAGCGCAGCGATTAATGACGCCATCGTCATCGCAGATCATATCCGCTTGAAACAGGTTTTTCTGAACCTCATCGGCAATGCCGTAAAATACAATGTCACCGGCGGCAAGGTGACCGTATCGGTCGAACCCCAGGGATCAAACGAGCTGCGTATTTGTGTTGCCGATACCGGCCCCGGAATCCCAGCCGAAAAACAGGGCGAACTGTTCCAGCCCTTCAGCCGGCTTGGCGCTGAAGCGACCGAAGTCGAAGGCACCGGCATCGGTTTGACCATTACCAAACAATTGGTCGAACTCATGAACGGCGAAATCGGGTTCGACAGCGTCCCCGGCAAAGGCAGCACTTTCTGGATCGTCCTTCCAGCCGGCAGCAAAAAAATATTTATGCGGCCTGATGCTGACGCCGATGAAGGCAACACCAAAGTAACACAAAACCTACTACCTGAAATTAACGGGACCGTCCTTTATGTCGAAGACAACCCGGCCAATCTGGAACTGATGAAAATGATCGTAAAGCAAATTCCAGGATTGGATTTGCTGTCCACCCATAACGCGGAATTCGGGTTGGAGCTGGCAGACCGCAGAGCCCCCGACATCATTATCATGGATATAGACCTGCCGGGGATGAATGGCTTTCAGGCCCTGGAAAAACTTAAAACCTTGGAAAGCTGCAATCATATCCCGGTAGTCGCGCTGAGCGCCAATGCGATGCCCAAGGATATCAAAAAAGGCCTGAAAGCCGGCTTCGTCGATTATTTGACCAAGCCGATAGACGTCGAACGTTTCGTCGCGACAATGAAACAAATATTGGATCAGAGTAGATGAATTTGCGGGCCAGCCAATATACCACGGCGCGCATCTTGGTCGTTGATGACAACGCGACCAACGTGCAGCTTCTGGAAACGATGCTGTCACATGCCGGCTACGAAAATGTCCAGACGACCACCGATCCGACTGCGGTGCTTGATCTCTACAAAAAATGGAATTTCGATCTTATCTTGCTTGATATCCGGATGCCCAAGATGGATGGCTTCGAAGTTATGGGAGCGCTTCGCCAAGTGGTCAACGAGGATTACCTGCCGATCCTCGCCATCACTGCGCAGACCGATATGGAAACCCGGCTTCGTGCCCTGAAAGAGGGCGCTAAGGATTTCGTCAACAAGCCTTTCAATCACTTGGAAGTGCTGAACCGGATCGAAAATATGCTTAAAATCAAGACGCTTAATAACGAGCGCCGCTGGCAAAATGAAATTCTCGAAGCGAAGGTGCGCGAACGTACGGTGCAGCTGGAAGAACGAAACCTGGAACTGCATGATACGCGCCTGGAAATAATCCGCCGGCTCGGGCGCGCCGGCGAATACCGCGACAACGAAACCGGGATGCATGTGGTGCGCATGAGCAAAGGGTGCCAGCAATTGGCCCTTGCCGCCGGTCTCGGCGAGGAATTTTCCGAAGCAATATTAAATGCCAGTCCGATGCATGATGTGGGGAAAATCGGCATCCCCGATCATATCCTGTTAAAACCCGGAAAATTGGACGCAGACGAATGGGAAATTATGAAAACCCATTCCGCAATCGGCGCCGATATTATTGGCGAGTTTGATTCGGAAGTAATGCAGATGGCGCACGCCATCGCCCTGACCCACCATGAAAAATGGGATGGATTGGGTTATCCGAACGGCCTAAAGGGCGAAGGAATCCCCATCGTCGGGCGTATCAGCGCAATTTCCGATGTGTTTGACGCGCTCACCTCCGAACGTCCGTACAAAAAGCCGTGGACCACCGAGGACGCCCTTAATTTCATCAATGAAAATTCCGGCTCCCAATTTGATCCTGACTTGGTTCAAGTGTTTAATGGCATTTACAACGAAATCCTCGCCATCAGGACCGATTTCGCCGATTAATATTTAACCCGCCGAATTCGTATCCAGATTCATTATTTCTTAAAGACCAGGGCTTATTCTCGGTCATCCAGACAAACGATGGTTACATCAAGTAGAACGAGAGTTTACCCCAGGCATCCACGCTGCGATCCCTCCTCCCCCGACTCCCCCCAGCGGCGTGGATGCCAATCTTCAAAGAACAAACAGAACCCTTTGATTCACCCCGGTTTTTCGTAGCACGCTACGCTTGGCGCGGCGCCTTAACACTTCATTAACCAATTCGGAAATATCCTGACCTCGGCAGGCATATCAAGAATTGTTATAAGTTGGAGTTAAGTTATGAAGATCACCAAGTTCAAACTGGCAGCGGCGCTGACCGTAATGCCGTTTATTGTGGTTGGCTGGTTTTATTCCCTGTGGCTGACCGAAAACACCGCCCTTGCCGATGAATTTATCGGACCAATCGGAGTTGCCGAAGCCGTTCTTTCCGCAAAATAGTTCCCCGTTGAAATCGCGTTTTGCATCTACAGCCGATCCAAGTAAATTGGACTTCGGCTGTATTTGTTTGCGCGTGCTTGACCCTCCCCTCGCAATTGCGCCAAACTTCCCTCTGGAATGATTATAAGCGGCAGAATTGAAGCATAGTTCCCGAGGGGAGTAGAGGATCATGACCGTCCTGGACCGCGCCGGCACGGGCGAGCAACAGGCCTTTGTGTCCAATTCCGATATCGATATCGCCCGCGTTGGCCCCGGCACCCCGGGCGGCCAATTCCTGCGTCAATTCTGGGTCCCTATTTTTCGCAGCGAGGATCTGACCAAGGGTCTGTCGATGCCGATCAAAATTATGGACGAAAATTTCGCGCTTTATCGTGGCCATTCGGGCAAGGCGCAGGTGATGGACTACCATTGCCCGCACCGGCGCGCGCCGATGCATTTGGGTTGGGTCGAAGAAGACGCGCTCCGCTGCATGTATCATGGCTGGAAATTCGACTGCACCGGCGAATGCCTGGAACAGCCGGCCGAAGACCCGGCCTTTGCCAAAAAAATCACTATCCGCACCTATCCGACCGAAGAATATTTGGGCCTGATTTACGCCTATTTCGGCGACGGCAAAGCGCCCGCATTCCCGCCCTACCCGGCGCCCACCGAAGAAGGCTTCACCGAAAACCCGCCGGTCAACCCGCTGCCGTGCAATTACCTGCAATCCTTCGAGAACAGCCTCGACGAAGTGCATGTGGCTTTTGCCCATCGCACCGGCGGATCGCACGAAGGCATCTACGATATGCCGGAAATTTCGATTGAAGAAACCGATTGGGGCATGATCCGCTACGGCAAACGGGCAAGCGGCGACGTGCGCATATCGCTCCACTATCCGCCGTTCACAACGCGGGTGATCGTGCCGCCGATGGCCGGGCTCGCCGGCGCCGGGGGCTGGCGCGAAATATATCTTCACTTCACGCCTATTGATGATGAAACCCAGCAATGGTTCGTCATCAATCATGTGCGTGCGACCGGCGAAGAATTGGATAAATACCTCGCCGCCAACGAGATTTATAAAAAACGCGCCGAAGAAGCGGGCTCCGCACAAGATTGGGGGATGGCCGCTATTCGGGGCGAAATCCGTATCCACGAGTTCGAGCATCCTGAATTGGTCCGGGTGCAGGATGCGGCGATGATGGTCGGCCAAGGCGCCTATACCGACCGCACGCTCGAACGGTTGGGGCGTTCGGATACCGCGATCATCGCCTGGCGCAAAATGTTGGAGCGCGAATTGCGCGCCATCAATGAGGGCCGGCCAACAAAAAAATGGAACGTGGCACCTGCCGATATCGTGCCGAATTTTGGGTTTCAGTCGAAATAGTCAAAAACAAACATACGTAACCAACAGGGAGAACAAATCAATGAAAGCATTAGCCACGATCATTCCGTTATCCGCTGCTCTGCTTCTCGGCCTTGCCGACACCGGCCCGGCTTATGCGGCGGGGAAGCAACTTAAATTTGCGTTCCCGGCGCCGGCGCGCTCGCCGCTCAATGGACGCGGCATGTCGGCCTGGGCGAAAGACGTTAACGCGGCTTCTAAGGGCGCGGTTGAAGTCAAAGTCTATCCCGGCCCGGTGCTCGGCAATTTCGCCAATATCTATGATCGCACGCTAACGGGCGTGACCGATATTTCCTTTGGTCTGACCGGCCCCGTCGGCGGACAGTTCCGCCGCACCATGCTGACCGGGCTACCGTTCGAATCTAAAAATTCCTCTGAAAGCTCGCTTGCCATGTGGCGGCTTTATGAAAGCGGCGTCATTGCCATGGAATTTGAAAATGCCCATCCTCTCGGCCTCTTTCATTTCCCGCATGCAGGTATCAACTCAAAAGAACCGGTCATGCAGATATCCGATCTCAAGAACATGAAAATGGCGGTCAGCTCTAAGGTCCAGGCGGACCTCGTTTCCGCGTTGGGCGCCACACCCGTAACTATGGCGCCGCCGGCGGTCTATCAAAGTCTCAACCGCGGCGTTATTAGCGCCGTTCTGTTCCCGTGGACCGGTACTGGCACCTTCAAATCCTATGAAGTGGCCAAGAACCATTTCGAAGCGCCGTTGGGATCCCCCGCCGCATTCGTTTTGATGAACAAGAAAAGCTATGCCGGGCTATCCACCGAAGGGCGGCGCGCCATTGATAAATTCTCCGGCGAAGCGTTCACCCGGCGTCTTGGCGGAGTCACCGACGGTATGGCCGCGTTCAACCGGAAAAAAGTGAAAGCGCTGCCGGGTCAGACGATCCGCACCATGCGCCCGGGCGACGTCGAAAAGTGGAAAAGCGCGGTCGGCAAGGCTTCGGCACGCGCCGTCAAAGCGACACCGGACGGCCCTAAGGTTTTGGCGGCATTCCGCGCCGAAATAAATAAAATCCGCAGCGCCAAGTAAGCACCGGCGTGCAGATCGGATGTAAGGTGGCCGCGGCATGATGAAAGCTGCGGAAGGCTGGGCGATCATGCTTTCCCGGCGCGTCGCGTTTGTCGGCGTGGCGGCGATGCTCGTGATCGCCATCCTGACGGTCGTGGATATTTTGCTCCGTTGGCTGTTCAACGCTTCGGTCCCCGGTTTCAACGAAGTCCTTGAAACCGGGATCGCTGTGGCGGTGGCCTCGACCTTTCCGGCGGGCGCCGCCAATCGGGTCAATCTGACCATTGATCTTCTCGCCCCGCGTTTTGGGGAGCGAACTTCGGCATGGCTCAAGGCCGTCGGCGCGCTGGCTCTTTTGTTTTTCTATATTTTCCTGGCTTGGCAGGTCGGCAAAGATGCGGTCGGCCTGGCCGAACGCGGCGCCGTTACAGTGTTCCTTGAAATGCCCCTGGCGCCGTTCATTTGGGCAATTTCGGGCCTGATGGCGGCCAGCGGCCTGGTCCAATTCCTGGTTTATTTCGATATCGTCGGCGATGCGGTTGCCGGCAATTACCAAGAAGACAAACCGGGCCACGCGCCGGCGACGGATGCAGACCAAGCCGCACCGATGCCCAGCCAGCCAACAGGCGACACCCAACAGGGGCGCATTTTGTTGGCCGGAATTGGCATGCTGATCGCCGGCATCTTGGTAATCCTCGCCGTCGAGCGGGGGATCGCAGGCTTTTCAGAAATCGCGCAGACCATTCCGGGGGCGATTGCCCTGATTATGTTCGCATTAATGTGGATATTGGCGCTGACATTGATCCCCTTGGGCGCGACCATGGGGTTGCTCGGTATTCTCGGCGCCGCGCTTCTCGCCGGGCAGGAACCGGCGCTGGCGGTGCTCGGCTCAGCGGCGGTGGAATTCCTGACCAACCGGCAATTGGCCGTCTTGCCGTTGTTCCTGATCATGGGCAGTTTCGCCGCCGCCGCCGGCCTTTCCACCGATATTTACGATCTCGCGCAAACGGCGCTCGGCCATCGGCGCGGCGGGTTGGCGCTGGCCACCATCGGCGGCTGCGCCGGGTTTGGCGCGCTGACCGGATCCTCACTGGCAACGGCGGCAACCATCGGCAATGTGGCGTTACCGGAAATGCGTAAACGCGGCTATTCACCGGGGTTGGCGACCGGCTGCGTCGCCGCCGGCGGAACACTCGGCCAATTAGTGCCGCCGTCCATGGTGATCGTGCTCTACGCAATCTTGACCGAAGAATCCATCGGCCAGTTGTTCATCGCCGCCATCATCCCGGCGGCCATCGCGGTGCTCTTTTATATGATCACCATATCCATCTATGTGCGCTTTTCGCCGAACGCCGCGCCGCCGCCGGAGGCGCGTAAATCAATGCGTGAAATGCTGACCATGGCGGCGCGTAGCTGGGGCGTGTTGTTCCTCTTCGCGCTGGTTATCGGCGGCATTTACGGCGGCGTTTTCACGGCCACTGAGGCGGCCGCCGTCGGCGCCGGGGCTGCGTTCCTGTTCGCATTGTTCCGAGGCCGGCTGACCGGCGGCGCATTGTGGCGGGTGATTGGCGAAACCACGGCGACCACGGCGATGATCTATATCCTGATATTCGGCGCCGTCACTTTTTCCTTCTTCATGGGCATCACCGGTCTGCCGGAAGTGATGACCGGCTTTATCAGAGGCCTCGATATGTCGCCGATCGCCGTCATCGGTGTTCTTCTCGTTATCTATTTATTCCTCGGCGCCATCATGGACCCCTTCCCGATCATGGTCATCACCGTACCCATCATCGCACCGGTCATTATGGATTTAGGCTACGACCTTCTTTGGTGGGGCATCATCATGGTGGTGGTCGTCGAAACCGGACTGATCACGCCGCCGTTCGGCATCAATGTCTTTATCTTGAAAGGCATTTCGGGCGGCGATGTGCCGACAGCGACGGTGTTCAAAGGCGTCATGCCGTTCGTCGGCGCCGATTTGGTGAAATTGGCGCTGCTGGTCATATTTCCGCCGCTCGTCACCTGGCTGCCATCAACCATGATGGGCGGCGGCTAACGAAGCTAGGACTCCGCCTAAAAATTGCGCCCTTAAAACCCAAGCGTCGGTTCCACATCGGCCGGCGGTGTGGTCCAGGCTTTGGGCGCGCGCCCCTCCGCAATGGCCTTTAATTCGCGGCTCAGGATTTTACGCCAGGCGATGATGCCATTATCGGACCGGCCGAGGCGTTCGCTGGCGCGGTCTTCGATGCGGCCCTGACCGGCCTGCACGGCGATGTCTTGAACAATGGCGAGGTCCGGGTGCTGCAATTCGTGGAACGAGCGATTGCCCGCCATTAGATCCAAGGCCACGTCCAGGGAGGGCCGGTCTTTTTCCAGATTGGCGTAGAATTCTTTGCGCTTTTGCCGGAACACATCGGCTTCATCGCCGGTTACCTTGACATGGCTGGTGATCATCCACAGATGGTTTTCGTCGTCGATCGGGGTAAAGCTGAAATAAATTTCGGCCCAACCGCCGATACCGTCCATGCCGACCGAAGGCGGCACGATGACGCGGGTACAATTGGGCGCGTAATGAAGAGATATGCGCAACCCGCCATTTGCCCTTTTACCATAACGAACCAAGCCCCAATCTGTTTCTTCCGCCGAAATTTGCGGCAAATCCTGCATCGCCGCATGGGTGCCGCCGTCGCGGTGGACAAAGGAGACATGCACCTCGTCCATCGTGTTCTCGAATGACTGCAAGTAATTGCAGGGCACGGTTTCGACCTTCCAGGCATCGACGGTGCCGGCCTCGGTGGGCAGCGGAAAGGGCGGAAACGACGGTGGCTCGCCGTCGCCGAAATAGCCGAATATCTGACCCATATGCTCTTCTGTCGGAAAGGTCTTGATCTGCACTTTGCGCGCAAAGCCCGGTTCCTCCGCCGGCTGTTCAATGCATTGGCCGGTGCCGTCGAA
>JABMOP010000568.1 GCA_013204125.1 Rhodospirillales bacterium
CGGCGAATTCGGTCTGGTAGCCCGGCCCAAGATCCAAAAGGATCGCCTGTTTGGGCGACATGCCGCCGGCCGATACGTCGATGAAATCGCAGCCGCGTTCCTTTAGCGCCTTGGCATAGGCGATGGTGCTTTCGATATCCCAGGCGTCTTCCATCCAATCGGTCGCCGATACCCGAACGCCCAAAGGCTTATCTTCGGGCCAGACGGCGCGCACGGCTTCGAACACTTCCAGCGGGAAGCGCAGGCGGTTTTCCAAAGAGCCGCCGTAATCGTCGTCCCGCCGGTTGGAAATCGGCGACAGGAATTCGTGCAATAAATAGCCATGCGCAGAATGAATTTCGATCAGATCATAGCCGATGCGGAGCGACCGTTCGGCGGCCTGGACAAAAGCATTCCGAATACGGGTGAGGCCCGTCTGGTCGAGCGCTTCCGGCGTCGGCCAGGTGTCGGAATGGGGAAGGGCGGAAGGGGCAACCGTGGGCCAGGCTTCGGCATCGTCTGCGGGCAAGGCGCCGGTGCCCTGCCAGGGGATCATCGAAGATGCCTTGCGCCCGGCATGGGCAAGCTGGATACCCATTGGTGTCGGCCCAAAGCCGCGCACGATTCCTAAAACCCGTTTCATGGCCGCCTCGTTTTCGTCCGAATAGAGCCCGGTGCAGCCCGGCGATATGCGTCCGATCGCCTCGACGCCGGTAGCTTCGACAATGAACAAACCGGCGCCCGAAATGGCGAACGAGCCGAGATGGTGAATGTGCCAATCGCTCATGGTGCCGTCGACGGCTGAATATTGGCACATCGGCGCGACGACGATGCGGTTGGCGAGTTCAAGGCCGCGCAATGATATCGGCGCGAACAATTTAGCTTCTGACATGATTTGGATTTCCTCTTAGGGCCTAATTGTTTTGCGGCAATGGTAACGGCTATGACAAGACGCGTCCATATCGAGGTTTCGGCCTGCGCTTCTTGACGCCGAACCGCCATCGGTGTTGCATAGGGCCGATAATCAATCTGGGGAGCGATAGTATGATCGAAGTCGCCAACGTGCATCACATAAACATAGATGTCGAAGATGTGCATCGCTCGGTTAAGTTCTATGAAGATGTGCTCGGTCTTAAAGACGGGCCGGCGCCGACATCGAGCCGCCCGTTGCATTGGGTTTATGCCGGCGACATGCCGATAATCCACATTTCTCAATCGGGCGAAGATAAAGCCAAGGGGCCGCCCTTGGCGGAAATTTTCCAGCATATCGCGCTGCGCATCACCAATTTCGACGACGCCTTGGCGCGCGTCGAGGAATTGGGGATCGAACACCGGACCAACGTCATGGAAGAGTTTCCGGTGCGCCAGATATTTTTCGATGACCCGGACGGCGTCACCATCGAATTAATCGAAACCGGCGGCCCGGCTTAAAGGAAGTGTGGTTCACCACTGAGGCGTTGAGGCTGTGAGTAGAGATGAAGGCGCGTAGCGCCAAAAAATAGCTCAATAACTCAATGTCTCACCGTCTCTGTGGTTCAAAAATTTTTAACTGGGCGTTTTCACCCCAGGGCGGGCGAATTTCTTGTCCATATGGCCTTTGCCTTGCTGGTCGCCTTGTTCGAATATCCAGGTGTAGCCGCCTTCGGGATTGGTTAGGATTTCCCAGGCATTGCCGTCCAGGTCCCAGAACATGAAGCTGTAGGTGCCGTGTTGAAGTTTCGGCTTGGTGATGTCGCTCATGCCCCATTGCTCGGCGCCGTCGATCACCGTTTTATAGGCCGCATCGACGTCTTCTTGGGTATCCACATCAAGGCCGTTATGGAACAAGGCCGGCATTTTGCCTTCGTAGTTTTTGCGCTGAACCACGGCATAGACGTGGTTGCTGCCAAGGCGCACCATCATCGATATGGGGCTGGTGCGCACGACTTCGAGCCCAAGGAACTGTTCATAATATTTGCGCGATTTTTCCAGATCGGCCGATATCAGTGTGCCGTGCGACAGAAACTTTACTTTAAGTGCCGGCTCGATCGCCGTTTGCGGCTCGTGGCTGTCCATAGTTCTACCCCTGATTGTCTCTTAATAAAATTAGGCCGCGCCACTATAGCGCAACATCCCTGCGATGAAAATGTTTGGCCGCTTGATGGGTATCAAGGCGGCACTACGCCCAAGCGGGTATCTAGGATGATCCGCATTTTAAAGGGCCTGGCCATGATTACCGACCGCGTCGATAATGTTACGCAAATCCCCGACGAATATCGTTCGGCTACGCCGCCGGCGCCGATCAGTGTCAAAATAGAATTGACGGCGCATTGTGATTTTCAATGCTTTTACTGCGCCACCGGATCCAAATTGCGCGAAAAGGGCGAAATGGACTGGGACTTCTTTCGCCGTATCGTCACAGAAATGCACCAAGACGGGGTCAAGGAGCTGGGCCTATTTTATCTTGGTGAATCCTTTCTCTCCAAGAATCTCGCGGCCGCAATCGACTATGCCAAAAACGAGGTCGGGTTTGAATACCTGTTCCTGACCACCAATGGGCGCTTGGCCAAGCCGGACCGGGTTCGAGATTGCTTCGAAGCCGGCCTCGACAGTCTCAAATTTTCCTTCAACTACGCCGACGCCGAACAATGCAAGGAAATCACCCGTGTCGATGCGTTTGAGACGGTGATCGAAAATATCGCCGAAGCCCACCGGGTCAGGGATGAAGTCGAAGCCGCCAGCGGCCATCGCTGCGGGCTTTATGCGTCGTCAATCCAGTATGATGGGGAACAGCAAGCGCGCATGGAAAAGGCAATAGAACGCATCACCCCCCATGTGGATTTGCATTATTGGTTGCCGCTTTATGGGCAGGCGGGGTTAACCGCCGGCGCCCGCGGCACCATGCCGGTCGCCGGCAATGTCGGGCGGGCCGGCAATATGGTCGATCCGTTGCCGTGCTGGTCGCTGTTTACCGAAGGCCATATTACCTATGACGGCCTCCTGGCGGCGTGTTGTTTCGACCATGATGGCCGTTTCAATATGGGAAATTTGAACGAAATGTCGTTTATGGATGCGTGGAATTCAGCGCCGTTTCAAAAACTCAGAAGCGCAAACCTCGCCTGCGACGTCAGAGGAACGGCGTGCGAAAAATGCATCGCCTATGCGACCCACGATATCGGCGCGCCGCGCGTCGAAGATCTGGTCCGCGCGAACGCGGCGTTGGTCGGAGAGTAATCGGGAAAAAGCGGTTTAATCGAACAGGGTGTCCAATTCGGCCTGCGACAATCCGCCGGCTTCCTCGGTAGCGGCTGCGGCGGCTGGATCGCCGGGCGCGGCATTCCCGACGCGGCGCTCGGCATTATGATAGGGAACCGATTTGCGCCGCCGGTCGGGACCAAAATACGATTTGGTTTTGATGAATTCGCGGGGTTGCGAGATGATTTTGTGGATGCGCGCGTAAAGCGATTGTGCCGAGATAGGCTTGGCCAAATATTCGTGGGCGCCGGCATCGCGGGCTTCAAGGATGCGGTTCATTTCCGTGTGACCCGATAGCATGATGATCGGCACGAATGGGTTCGGGCTGTCGCTGCCGGTACGGACGAGGCGCACAAAATCCAATCCATCCAATGGTTGCATGTTGTAATCGACGATGATGATATCGGCGGGAAAATGGGTCAGCTCGGCAAAGGCTTCTGCTGCGTCGTTGGCTTCGTGACAGTTTTTAGAGCCGAGCGCGTGGATCAGGTTTTTGACAAGCATCGACATATGCTTGTTGTCATCGACCACAAGAAAGTTCAATCGCTCGATATTATACGCATCCGTGCTAACCATGGTATTTTGGGGCTACGCCTTATATTTGGTGCATAATCTCAGCACTAATTAAGTAATAGTTTTAAAGGTTTTCCCTTGCTTGTCATGTAAGTCCTCTGATGCCCAATACCAAGGTTTGTTACGCAGATTAAATACCGATCCGGCGGCACCAAAGGCGCGATTTCTTGAATTATTTGTTTTTGGCGGCTTCCTTAGATGTGGAAAATTTGGCTGTAATTGAGGGAATTTTGGGGATTTGGTCGCCCAATAAAAGAGAACTACCTTCAATATTGCTCCGTATATAAACGGCAATTTATTACTTTTTTTTCGCAAGCGGCTTTAAATTGGCCTTTTTCCACATGCAAATCGGGAAAAGTTAAGAATCATTCGCGGCCCGACAGCTTGATGCGCATCAAAGCTGTCGGGCGCCAATTCCGCCATTTTGAGGAACGATCCGCCGCCGTCCAATTTACCGGCGCCGCAGCCCTCTGCGGATGAAATTATTGGCGAAGGAATCTAATCAATGAATATGGTTAACGTAGAAGTCACGGTCGGCGGCGATGATCAGATAGAGACGCGCGCGTTGCCGCTTCTTGATCTGGCGCCTTATTTCGCCGGCGCGGCGGGCGCCAAGGAAAGCCTGGCAATTGAATTGCGCAGCGCCGCCGAAAATGTGGGATTTCTTGCCCTCAAAAATCATGGCATCGATTGGGCCTTGATCGAGCGCGCCATCGCCGAAAATAAAAGATTTTGCGATCTGCCGATGGAAGAAAAGATGAAGATCGAGATTGATCAGAATCAGCGCGGCTACATCAAGCCGAAGGCGACCATGATCAAACATTCGACCTACCACGATCACACCAAGATGGATTTCAACGAGACCACGGTTTTCGCTACGGATTTTGCGCCCGATCATCCAGGCGTCGTCGCCGGTAAGCAATTTTATGGGCAAAATCGCTGGCCCGAAAATCTTCCCGGGTTTCGAGGCGCGGTCGAAGAATACATGACGGCGATGGAAAGCCTCGGGAAAAGTCTCCTGCCGCTCTGGGCCTTGGCGCTGTATCTGCCGGAAAAATTTTTCGAAGGTTATTTCCAGGATAATTACACCTATTACCGGATGGCCCATTACCCCCCCAAACCCAACCCCGAA
>JABMOP010000569.1 GCA_013204125.1 Rhodospirillales bacterium
AGCTTAAGATATTGTCGATTGCCCGCGACATTACCAAGCGCAAGCAAGCCCAGGAGAAAGCCCGCATCAATCAAACGCAATTGGCCCACGCAGCCCGGGTCAGCGCTATGGGCGAAATGGCCACCGGGCTGGCGCACGAGTTGAACCAACCGTTGGCGGCGATGGCGGCTTATGTGGACGGTACACTCAAGCGCCTGGAAGGCGGCGAGCCGCTTACCGATGATATATTCAAGGCCCTGCACAAAGCATCGGCACAGGCCCACCGGGCCGGCGAAATTATCCGCCGGCTTAGGGATTTTATCGGCAATATTGAAACGCGGACCGAACCCATCGACCTCAACCAGACGATCCAAACCGTTGCCGAAATGATGGACGCCGAATTACGCCTGGCCGAAGTTAAATTGGACCTTAATTTCGAACGGCCTTTGCCGTTGGTCGCAGGCGATCCGATCTTAATTCAGCAGGTCATTTTCAATCTGGCCCGTAACGGCGTCGAAGCAATGGCCGGAAATTCTGCGGGAATGCGGACCATAAAAATTGATACCTCCGCCAAAAATAACAACGTCCGCATCAGCATTAATGATACCGGACCCGGTATCAGCGAAGGCGACCAAGCCAAGCTGTTCGATCCGTTTTTTACAACCAAGGAAACGGGCCTCGGCATGGGATTGGCGATCTGCCACTCCATTATCGACGATATCGGCGGCCGCATCTGGTTCGAATGCCAAGGCGGCATTGGTTCGGTGTTCCATATCGATCTTCCCGAACTTGAGGGCGACGGGACAAACGCTGATTTAGAAAAACTTGCCTCCTGATCCGAAGGGCGCGATACTGAATTCCAATTAAGGGGGGGCGGTGCGTAACAAAGCGGAGCAACAAGTTATGTCGAAATTCATCATCCAACCGCACGGTCGGTTGCAAGAAGCGGTCGCCCACGAATTGGGCTATTTCACCGACGAAGGCCTGGATTACGAGGTGAGCGGCGACGGCGGCGGTAAGAAAAAAGAAATCGACGCCGACACCGGCAAAGTCAAAGAGATTAAATCCGGCGCCTTTCAATCTTATGAAAGCGGCAAAGGCAACAAAGGCGCCGGGCGATCCGATATTTCCTGCGCCTGTCATTGGACCGTCAATAACGCCGCCGCCAATAAATTCGGCACCATGGTCGGCAGCGCCTATGTGGTGACGCCGGGCGGCATTATGGTGCCCGAAGATTCCGATATTCGCGCCCCCGAAGACCTGGCCGGCAAAGAAATCGCCGTCGGCTATCAATCGGGCAGCCATTACACCACCATCCAGGCGTTGGAGCCGTTCATGGGCGCCGATGACATCAAGCTCAAATTCGTCGGCTTGCCGTGGCAACGCGTCGATGTCGCCAATGACGGCGATCTTCCCGCCGCCAGCCTTTGGGGGCTGACCTATCTGGTGGCCGAGCAAATGGGCATGCGCAAGATCGCCGATTGCACCTTCATGATTACCTTCATGTTTCCAGAAGGCGTCGATGAAGCGGATGTGGAAAAATATTTCAAGGCCTTAAAAAGGGCGCAAATGGAACTCGACCTCCGCCCGGAACCTTATAAACATCTTTATAACGACATGATCCCGGAACGCTATCGCGGCAAAGTCGATGTGCGCCGTTTCCCGGTCGGCGAACGGATTGTCTTCCTGCCCTACACCCAAGAAACATTCGATCGCACCCAGGACTGGATTCACGAACGCGAAATCTTCGATGAAAAAGTCGAATATGATTACAACATGTCGGTGGCCGGCTAAGCCGGCGCTGTAGCGGCACTATAAACGGGGAAGATTTGATGGACGAAGCGATCACCTTCGATTGGAACGGTATCGAAATTTCCGGAATACTGGACGTGCCGGACGGCGGCGATGGCAACCCGCGCCCGGCCTTTGCCGTCCTCCACGGGTTTGGCTCGACCAAACATTCAGGGTCTTCGCCGGCGCTCGGCAAAATATTGAACGACCGCGGCTATATTACGCTGCGCATCGACATGCCCGGTTGCGGCGATAGCGGCGGCGACCGGGGGCGCCTGATCTGCCTGGAACAGGTCGAAGTTGCCAAACGCGCCATCGATTATCTGGAAACCCGTAGCGAAGTCGCACCGCGCCGCATCGGCTTGATCGGCGCCAGTTTCGGCGCTGCCGTGTCCATCTATACCGCCGGCGATGATGCGCGCGTCGCCGCCGTTATTTCGTCGGGTGGTTGGGGCAACGGCGCCCGCAAAGCCAAAGTCATTCACCCGCCGCCGGAAAAATGGGAAAAGCTCTTATCGATGATGGAAGAAGGGCGCAACAAAGTCGCCGCCGGTGAAAAAATGATGGTGCCACGCTTCGATATCGTGCCGATCCCTCAGCATCTACGCGGTCAGATCGATGAATTGTCATTGATGGAATTCGACGTCGAAACCGCCATCAGCATATTCGATTTTCGCCCCGAAGACATGGTCGGCAAAATTGCGCCGCGGCCGCTGTTGCTGCTGCACCCGACCGACGATACGGTCACGCCGTCATCGGAATCGGTTGAATTGCTGAAACGCGCCGGCACGCCGACCGATTGCCATTTTCTAAGCGAGGTCGATCATTTCCTGTTTTCCGAAAACGACGACCGCGCCGGCCATATCATCGACGATTGGCTCGATAAATTCTTCCCGCTGACCGCCAAATCGGTACAAGACGCGGCCGAGTGACCCCCCACCATCCGTCATACCCCGGCTTGTCCGGAGGTTGACGAATTAGGCAAGGCGGAGACCCGGCGTTTAAGCCGCGCCCCGTTGTGGCGCGTCCTGCAGCCCCGTCAATATCTCCAGCGTGCGCGCGAAGGAGGTGTCGTAGGCTTCCTGATTATAGGCCGTGGCGTGGTCCTTCATCATGTAGCCGTGCAAAACACCGGGATAGATGATGACGTCTAAATTCGCCATTTTTTCGTTCAGTTCTGCGGCGCCTTGCTGGCAATGGGGCGGCGCGGCATGGTCTAGATCGCCCCAATGAAGGCTGATCGTCGCCGAACCCGAGTTCAATTCCAATTCATCGAAATAGGTTTCGACCTTGGTGCCATGATACGAGATGCCGGCATCGCAGCCCAGCCGCGTTGCCCCCAAAACCGCGTAAGGCCCGCCGTAGCAAAAACCCATCGTCGCCGTCCGCCCATTACATTCGGGCCTTGCTTTTAAATTCGCCAATGCGTCGGCCACATCGGCAACCCCTTGCTCGATCAATTTGATGCGCGGCTTGGCGCGGCTTGAAGCGCGGCTCGGCGGATCATCGGGGCCGGTTGGGCCGGGATCGGTGCGCCAGAACGGATCAATCGCCGCCACCAAACAGCCATTGGCCGCCAGATCATCGGCATAATTTCTGATATTACCGATCACCCCGTGGACCGCCGGCACGATGACGACGCCCGGCCCGGCGCCCGTATCCGGCGCCGCCAGATAAGCATCGAATTGGCCGCCGCTGGATGATGTGATCTTGATATCGCTTCCTGCCATTTTTTTCTTCCCTTAAAAGCCGCCCTATTCGGCGGCAAGGTCTTGGTTGACGATAAAGGCGCCGCCGCGGCTTAAGAAATCATGGACCACGCCGGAAAAGCGTTCGGGCTGATCGACCTGCATGAAATGGGCGGCGTCATAGACATAGATGACATAGGCGTTGGCAATTCCCGCCTTCAGCACATGCACTGTGCCTGCGGGGATGATTTCTTCGCGCGTGCCGTGCAAGATCAACGCCGGGCAAGATATTTCCGGCAATCTGGCGGCCACCGCTTCATCGAACGGAATGCCATTATGGTAATGGCGGCCTTGGCCTTGATTGGCGCGCACCATTTCTTTCGGTCGATCATCGGGCGGCAATTTATCGGGATAGGCATAAAGCATACGGAATAATTCTTTGGGATCGTCCGGCATGCCGCCGGAGCCATCCGGGCGCATCCCGGCGATGGCTTCCAAGATCAGCAATTCTATTTTTCCCGGATGATCGACGGTCAGCCACAGGGCCAGCCAGCCGCCGAACGAATGTCCCATCAAATCGCATTTACCGCCCATTTCGGCGTCCACAAATTCGGCCATCATTTGCGCCAGCCCGGCCATATCATCGACGCCGTCCACAAATTCCGTGCCGTCGAAACCGGGCGTGATGGGCATGAACATTTTATGATTTTCGGCCAAGCGTTCGAGCCCGCGGGTTTTCATCAAGCCGCCGCCCGAATGCAGGAACAGAACCGGTAAGCCTTCGCCGGCGCCGCCGACAAAATAGCTAAGCGGCCCGGACGGCAGTTGGATTTTTTTTCTCTCGAACTTGACGGTCATGGCTATTCTCCCGCCGCCGCAAATTGCGGCATGTCGTCCGACGATTTAGCAAGGTCGCGCACTTCGGCTTGCACATGGTCGCGGAACAACTCCATCCCCTTGCGCACCACACCGTTCGGGATATTGCCGATTTTCATATTGGTGTTGATCCAGCCGCAGCCCAATTCCGCATGAATGCGCTTGATCTGTTTGACCACGGTTTCCGGTGATCCGCAAAGGACGGTGCCGTCTTCGATGGCGCCTTCGATACTGCGCTCGCCGGCGTGGTTGAGGCGCTGCAGAAAATATTCGCCGGCACCATCGGTTCCGAAATAGCGGGATTTTTCGACGACGATTTGCTGCGCTTCGCGTTGCGGCGCCATCAGAACCTGCATGAAATATTTAACGCCGCGCGAAAGATGCTCGCGCGCCGCCGCGTCGGTTTCGGCGATACAGGTATGAAAGCCGCATAAAATATGTTCCGGCCCCGGGTTCCAGCCGGCTTCATTGGCGGCTTCGATATAGGCATCGATCACTTGGCGCCCGGCTTCCAGATTGGGGATAAAGACCATGCCCAGCATCATGCGGTTATGGCCGGCGACGCGCGCCGATTCCGGGTTGGAGCCGGAATAGAGGATCGGCGGATGCGGTTTCTGCATCGGTTTCGGCCATAACGACACGGCGCGGTATTTGTAATATTCCCCTTCCCAGCCGAACGGCGCCGGTTCGGTCCAGGCTTTGCGGATCAATTGGGTGGCTTCGGCCAAGCGCGGACGGGATTCGCCCGGCGCGATGCCATAGGCGATATATTCGTGCGGGATGCCGCGCATGAAGCCGGTCATCAACCGCCCGCCCGAAATGACGTCGAGCATAGCGTATTCTTCGGCGACGCGGATCGGATTTACCAAAGGCACCAGATTGCCGAACATGGCGATCTTTACTTTTTTGGTGCGCTGAATGAGGGCCGAGCCGATCAGGTTGCAGTTTGACATCAAGCCATAGGGGCTGAAATGATGTTCGTTACAGCCCACGGAATCCCAGCCGCATTCTTCGGCATAGACCATGGTGTCGATATATTCGTTGTAGAGCCCTTGCGCGACCTGCGGATCAAACTCGGCATTATTCACGGGCCATTGTTCGACCCGTTCTGGAAACTTATCGTAGGGCATCAAGTGAAAAAAATTGAACCGCACCCCGGCCTCCCCATTTTTTTAGTTTTATATTATCTTAGGCAGGATTATGGACATGGTTGAAGTTCTGTCAATTTACCGGAAACCCGTATGAGCGGGAAATTCAAAGACAGCGGGATCGCACGGGCGTTTCGCCATCGGGATTTTGCGATTTTTTCGGCCGCCGCTTGGGTTTCCAATGTCGGCAATTGGATCATGCGCATCGGGATCGGCTGGCTGACCTGGGATTTGACCCATTCGGGCGCGTGGCTCGGCGGCATCGCGCTGATCCAAGCTATGCCGACGGTATTTTTGACGCCTGTCGCAGGAGCGCTTGCCGACCGCTACAATCGCATCTTGATATTGCAGATCAGCCAGGCCTCCTGCTTTGTGTTTGCGGTCGCCATTACCGGGATCATTCTCATGGATCTGGTCAATATCTACGTGCTCGCCGGCTATTCCCTGTTGCATGGTATCGCCGCCAATATGGGTATCCCGGCGCGCATCACCATCGGCCCCAATCTGGTTCCCAAAGAAGATATTTCCGCCGCCGTCGCGGTTTCTTCGATCCTGTTCGGATCAGCGACTTTCATCGGCCCGGCCGCCGCCGGAATCCTGATCGCCTGGATCGGCATCGGCTTCACCTTCGCCGCCAATGCGGTTGCCTTCCTGACCATGGTGATTTGCCTTTCCATGATTACCCTGGCGCGCACCGAAAACCGGTCTTCGGGCAGTTCCATCTTGATGGATATCGCCGAGGGGGTGCGCTATGTCGGGCGGCACGGCGGCATCTTCCCAATATTGTTCATGATCATTATGGCGGCGTTGTTGACGCGCCCGTTGAACGAATTATTGCCCGGCTTCGCCGATGCGGTGTTCGGGCGCGGCGCCGAAGGTTTGGCAACATTAATGTCGGCGTTCGGCGTCGGCGGTATGGTCGGCAGCCTGTGGCTGGCCGGGCGCAATCAGGTTAAAGGCACGACCAACCTGGTGCTGTTCGGCAGCGCCGGCGTCGGCATCATGACTTCACTTTTCGCCAGCACCGATGATTTCTATGTGGCGGTCGGCTGTATCGTCGCCCTCGGCCTGGTCGCTTCGATTTCGTCGAACGGCGCGCAGATTTTGATCCATAATGCGGTCGAAGGCTCGATGCGCGCCCGCGTGATGAGCCTTTATAGCTTCAACTACCGGGCGGCGCCGGCGGTTGGCGCGATGGCCATGGGCTCAGCCTCGTCTATCATGGGATTTCAGATGCCGGTCGCCTTGGGCGCGCTCCTCTTCCTCGGCGCCTGGTACTGGGTGTTCCTGCGCCGCGCCAAGTTGCGGGGTGCCTTGGAAGGCGAGAGCGATGGCGGAGATTGATCGCTCTATCAAACTTTTCCCGCCGAAGCGTTCCAGCCATTTGGGCCGGGCGTCTTCGGTGACGGCGTGATCGGGAACCTCGCCTTTGAGCACTTTTTCGACCACGTCTTCGCCCCGCGGGATGGCGTGCAAAAGGCCGGTGCCGTGGCAGGCGGTGATCCGATCCCGATCGAGCGCATCGAAAAACTGGGCTTTAGGGATTTGGTCCAGTGTTTGGCGCCGGTGTGGGTTGGCGGACTTCTACGCGCGGCTGCGTAAAAACCGGAAAGAAGAGGATGGTAAATAGACCGAAGGCCGCCGTCCAAGCGATCGCGGAAATCCAAATTGCATAGAGGTTGTGATCATTCAAGAAAGGTTCTCCGACACGCAAAATCGCCGCGATGGTTGCCAAAATAAAGACAACCGTTGTGCCGGGTGTGGCGGTTAACTCCCGCCCGGTATGACCCAGGGAAGCGCGGCTCATCACAGCCAGGATCATAGTGCCGAAGGCGCCCGTCGTCAGCGCATGGATCGCCGCCGTCGCCGGCACGATTTCCGTCAGCCCGGCCAGCCCGATCAAAACAAGAGCGGCAGCGAGCCAGGCATACCCCAAATGCAGCACCCACATGAGGGGCTCGGCAAATACGGTCCAGCTTTTCCAGCGCAGCAATCTGAATCCATGAAGCCCGCCGGCAAGCACAGCGAGGATGGACGTCAATGGATGACCCGGTGCCAACACCTGGGCAATCACGAAAACGATCAGCACCATTAAGGCAACTGTATCAAATCGGCCAATTGGCTCCGGCAGAACCGCCGCGCCGCGTCGAACCAGCCAGTTGCGGGTAAAACTCGGCACGATCCTTCCGCCGATCACCGCAATCAGAATGGCCAGCACAAAGGTGGAAAGGCGAATACCTATTTCCGCCGTTTCTGCGATGCCGATGATTTCGAAATGCACCAGCCAATTGCCCAAAGTGAAAAACGAAATGACCACCAGTACCGGAATATTACGCCAATTTCGGCCTGATACTAATTCGCGGGCGATCATCGCCGTGAGCGCGGTGAGGAAGGACAAATCCAATATTGCCGCAGCCATTGAGCCGATCCAGGCGGCCCCCAGGAAGGCCAACCGCCCGGCGAGCCAGAAAGCCACCAACAGACCCAGCCGCCAGCCGCTTACGGCCAGGCGGCCGGTCCAATTTGGGATCGCCGTCAGGATAAAACCGGCCATTGCCGCGCCGGCGAAACCAAACAGCATTTCATGGCGGTGCCACAAGAGGCCATCGAAGCCGGCGGGCAGAACCAATAGACCGACATAATTCATCAGCCAAAATGGTACGGCCAGCGTTGCCCATAAGCCCGCCGCCATAAAAAACGGGCGAAAGCTGTTTTGCAGCATCACCGGGCCTCCCGCGGCCCGGCGTTTGATCTCGGCAATGCGTTCATGAGGTTTTTCGTCGGCTTTCGGCATTTTTCTTGCGCGGCGCTGATAATGAGCCTTGGTGATCCTTCGACCCTCAAGGAGCCGACCATGCCAGCCCAACACGCCCTATAGCAAGCTTTTCCCGCCGAAGCGTTCCAGCCATTTGGGCAGGGCGTCTTCGTTGACGACGTGATCGGGAACTTCGCCTTTGAGCACTTTTTCGACCACGTCTTCGACCCACGGGATGGCGTGCAAAAGGCCGGTGCCGTGGCAGGCGGTGATCATATGCGGCGAGAGAAGCACTTTATCGCCAAGCCCGAGGATCGGCGATTGCGGGTCCGGCGGCTCTTCGGGCAAGACGTCCAGGACCGCGCCGGCGATCTGATCCCGATCGAGCGCATAAAACAATGCATCCACATCGACAATCGGGCCTCTGGCGGCATTGGCGAGAATGGCGGTGGGTTTCATGAGGGCCAGTTCTTTTTCGCCGATCAGCTTGGTGGTTTCCTTGCTCAGATTGCAATGAACCGTCACCACGTCTGATTGCCGCAGCAATGTTTCCAAATCCACCGGCTTTGCGTTGTGATGGACGAATTTCGATTGATCGACATAAGGATCATGGGCGAGGATCTTGATGCGCCACGGTTGGAACAGATCGGCAAGCCGCCCGCCGATGCGCCCCAAACCGATGATGCCAAGGGTAATGCCTTCATAGCCATCCAGGCGCGGGCCGATATAAGTGCCGGCGAGCGACATATCGCGCCAGCCGCCTTCCTTCACATGGCGGTCCTTTTCGCGCACTTTTTTGAGCATCGTCATGATATAGGCGAAGATGCCTTCGGCGACGCCGCCCCAGTTAGGCTCGGTCGGGCTGTGCGTGATTAAAATGCCCATTTCGGTCGCGGCGTCGAAATCCACATTATCGTAGCCGACCGTGTAATAGGAAATGGCGCGTAAATCCTTGGGGCCTTCGAGAGTGGCGCGGGTCAAATCTTTGGATAGGTTGGAGACGCCGACGCCGATATGGGCGCCCGGATCAAGTTTCACTTCCACCCGTTCGCGCTTGTTGGCCGCCGAGCCCCAAGCTTCTTCGGGCACAATCACGTCGATGCCCTTGGCGCGCAGGCGCTCGTTGGTTGCGCCGCTTTCGTCGATCGGCTGAAATATATGGGCCTTGGCATTCGCCATGATCTGGTCCTCCCTTTTATTGTTTCGCCAAGCAGCTTTAGATTTTCATATCAGGTTGCACCCGCCTCTGCCAGATGGATAATAGAGCCTAACATTCAAACAAAATTCTGTATCCAGGGAGTAAGCCATGCCTGATAGCCCCGAAACGCCCGACCGTTCCAACCTTGCCGTATGGGGAAGCGACGTCATTGCATCTGCCATACGCGAACAAGGGTTCCCCTATGTCTGCTTGAACCCCGGCGCCAGCTACCGTGGCCTGCATGACAGCTTGGTCAATTATCTCGGCAATTCAGAACCGGAAATGCTGGTCTGCCTGCACGAAGAACACGCGGTCGCCATGGCCCAAGGTTACGCCATGGTCACCGACAAGCCGCTGGCCGTCATAGTTCATTCCAATGTCGGATTGATGCACGCAACGATGGGCGTCTTCGATGCCTGGTGCAAACGCGTGCCGGTCGTCATGTTCGGCGCCACCGGCCCGGTCGATGCGGTCGCCCGCCGCCCCTGGATCGATTGGATTCACACCACCTCCGATCAAGGCGCCCTGATCCGCGATTATTCCAAATGGGACGATCAGCCGGGATCGCCGGAA
Organism: Rhodospirillales bacterium; assembly: GCA_013204125.1. Taxonomy (GTDB): domain Bacteria; phylum Pseudomonadota; class Alphaproteobacteria; order Rhodospirillales; family UBA2165; genus JABMOP01. Next base: position 10,009 of record JABMOP010000569.1, read on the forward strand.
GCTGCGGTCGAATCCGTCCGCCGCGCCACCGTCATCGCCACGACCAAGCCGTGCGGTCCGACTTACGTTAATTTCGACGCCTCCATCCAGGAAATGGAACTGGATGAATGGCCGGAACTCTACGATCTCGCCAAGTTTGCACCGCCGGCGCCACCGGCGCCAAGCGCACCTGATCTGGCGCAATTGGTGGACCTCTTAAAATCCGCCAAGAAACCTTTGGTCCTGGCCGGCCGGTCGTCGGCCGATGAAGGCGATTGGGCGCGGCGCATCGATTTGATCGAACGGCTCGGCGCCCGCGTCGTCACCGGCCAAGGCGGCGCGGCGTTCCCGACCACCCACCCGCTTTATCTTGGCGAAACCAATTTCGTCGTCCGCCCCGATTTGATGGATGATATCCGTAGCTCGGACGTGGTCCTGGCTTTGGATTGGGTCGATTTGGGCGGCTTTTTGCGCCAAGCCTTCCCGGTCGGCAGCGATGCGCCCAAGATCGTCAATGTCAGCGTCGATTATCAAGTCCACAAAGGGTGGAGCATGGATTACCAAGCCATGCCGCCGGTCGATTTGCATATCGCAACGACGCCGGAACCGGTTATCGATGCCTTGCTGAACGAATTTCCTAAAACCAAAATCAAATACGAACGGATCGAACCGCAAATCCCGGATATGCCCGAAGGCAAAGGTTCGATCAGCGTTTCGGCGTTGGCGGCGGTGTTCTTGAACGTCACCAAGGATCAGCCCATATCGATGCTGTCCAGGTCTATCGGCTGGCCGCCGGAAGCCGGCTCCATCGATCATCCGGAAGATTATATCGGCGGCAATGGCGGCGGCGGTGTCGGCGCCGGGCCGGGCATCGCGGTTGGCGCGGCGCTGGCATTGCGCGACAGAAAATCGCCGCGCATTCCGGTGGCGGTGGTCGGCGACGGCGATTACACCATGTCGTCGAACGCGCTTTGGA
>JABMOP010000570.1 GCA_013204125.1 Rhodospirillales bacterium
CACTTCGCCCCAGCCAAGACCGATGCCTTCCCACAACATGCGGCAAATTTTCGAGATATTGCCATTGGCATCCGGGTCCGACGTGCCGCGCCCGACCACCATCAAAAGCGTTTCTTCGGGCGGAACGTCCGTATCTGCGGCGTCGATAGCATCGCGAATGCGCGCTTCGGCGGCGTACATCATTTTGGCGTCCACATCCAAGGGGCGCGCATATTCGATTTTGAAATCCGGATTGGGGTGGTCGGCCTGATATTGATTGAGCACCGACGCGATATCATTTTTGACGTGGCCAGCGGATAAAAGCATGCCGGCAACGGCAAGCACGTGATCGACGCCTTGTTCGCTTAAACTGTCCAACCCGTCACGAATGATGGGGGTCGCGAATTCCAAGAACCCGTATTCAACCGGGTGGTCCGGAAACCGTTCCGCCAATAATTCTTTCAGGGCCGAAAACTCTGCTACCGCTTGCTCGTCGCGGCTGCCATGCCCGCAGATCATCACGCCTATTTTACTCATTTTTCTTCCTGGTTTTCATATGGGCATCGCCCACTTATTTACGAGCATATTAATACATGGCGGCTGAACCCTAAAGGACAATTCGGTGGCGATTGCCCAGAGCCAAAATCGAAGCTTCATTTGACCGGATTTAGGGGCGCTGTTACCACTAACGGCATGATTTTCGGCAATATCTTTCTGATTCTTACGGCGGCGCTGCTGATCGACGCCGTCTTCGGTGATCCGCCTCGGCTTTATCGCCGGGTTCCGCATCCGGCGGCGCTGATGGGCGCCTGCATAGGGGTTTTGGACCGCGCCCTTAACCGGGACGCCTTGGCCGGCGTTTTGCGGAAAGGGCTGGGGGCGATATCTATTTTGGGACTACTTGCCGCCACCTGGATTATAGGAGATTGGGTTTCGAAATTACTGGCGCTGGTGCCGCTCGGTTGGCTCGCCGAGGCCCTAATCCTGTCCACGCTGATTGCCCAAAACAGTCTCTACCGCCATGTTGCTGCAGTCGCATCCGCCTTAGAACAAGATGGATTGGCGGCGGCGCGGGAAGCGGTCTCCCAAATCGTTGGGCGGGATACAGGCGCGATGGACGAGGCGGGCGCTTCGCGTTCGGCAATCGAATCCTTGGCTGAAAATTTTTCCGATGGCGTGGTTGCGCCGGTTCTCTGGGCGGCGCTGTTCGGATTGCCGGGAATACTGGCCTATAAAATGCTGAATACCGCAGATAGCATGATCGGCCACAGAACGCCGCGTCACAGCAATTTTGGCTGGGCGGCGGCGCGCCTCGACGATGCGGCGAATTTTATTCCGGCGCGCATATCGGCGCTGGTTATCACAATTGCCGCCCTTTTTCGCCGGGAGCATCAGGCCATGGAAGCGGCGCACATCACCGGGCGGGACGGCCGCCGCCACCGTTCGGTCAATGCCGGCTACCCCGAGGCAGCCTTTGCCGGCGCCTTGGGCGTTAAATTGTCGGGACCGAGGGAATATGAAGGCGCGCTTAGCGATGAGCCGTGGATCGGCGCCGGGCAGATAGATGTTTCCGCCGTCCACATCCGCGCCGCGCTCCGGCTGTATGTGAATTGCTGTCTATTGCTGGGGGCGGTATTCGCCTTCGCCGCGCTGGCCACGCTCTAGCGGGTTACTTCCACCAACGCGTCGATATCCAGATAGGATTCCATTTCGCCGGCGACGGCATTCAGCGCGCTTTCGACGCTCGCTTTAAATTCCAGGCCGCTGCCGGCGCGCGCTTTGATGTGCTCTAAAAACCGATGGCGGAAGTCATCATCGGCGAAAAGTCCGTGTAGATAGCACCCCATGATGCGGCCGTCTTGGGATATGGCGCCCGAAGATGCGCCGTCGATGGTCATGAATGGCCGCGCCGCATCGGTGCCAGATGTATCTCCCATATGCATCTCGTATCCGGACACCGGCCCGCCGAAGGCGATCCCCTCGATCTGGCTTAACGTTTTGTCGGCCTGGAAACGCGTTTCCACATCTAAAAACCCAAGCCCGGCCATATCGGACGCTTTGCCTTCTAATCCATAAAGATCATAGATGTGCGCTCCCAGCATTTGGAAACCGGCACAGATGCCGAGCACTCGCCCGCCGCGC
>JABMOP010000571.1 GCA_013204125.1 Rhodospirillales bacterium
TCTATGTGCTGGAAGGGCATGGCTCGACCACGGTCGAGACCCATGACGGGCGGGTGCATAGTTTCGAATGGGGGCCGAAAAGCCTTTTCGCGCTGCCCTTGAACGCAAAATATCAGCATTTCAACGCTTCCGGTCAGGTGCCGGCGCGCCTTTCGTCCACCAATAGCCTCTGCGTTATGCTCAACCTGTTCCACAACGACGAATTTATTTTCAACAATCCTTACCGTTTTCCCGAACGGGAAGGCACGGAAAATTCATTTTCCGGCGAAGGCGAATTTATCCCGAAAAAACCGGGCCGCCATATGTGGGAAACCAATTTCGTTCCCGATCTGTCGAAATTCAAACTGCGCAAATGGTCAAAACGCGGCGCCGGCGGATCGAACATGATGTTCGTATTGGCCGATGGATCGATGCATTCGCATATGTCGGAAATGCCGGTCGGCACCTATAAGAAAGGCCACCGCCACGGCGCTGATTTTCATGTGTTCTGCGTCATGGGCACCGGCTATTCGCTGCTTTGGTACGACGACACCGAAAAATACGAACGCGTCGATTGGCAGCACGGCGTCGTCTTTGCGCCGCCGGACGGCATGTATCATCAGCATTTCAATACCAGCCCCGACCCGGCGCGCTACCTCGCCATTGCCTTTGGCGGTTTGCGCTACCCGATGACCGAAGCCAAGCGCCGCGTCTTTATGGGTATGGATGTCAATGTCCGCGACGGCGGCGCGCAAATCGAATACGAAGACCAAAGCCCACGCATCCATAAAGTCTATCTGGAAGAACTGGCCAAGCACGGCGCGGTCTCCAAGATGGCGGAATTTATCGACGAGAAACCCTATCTCGACGGCAAAATCTAATGAGCGAGGTGCAAGAAGCCAGGTTCCTGTACGATCCATACATGGAATGGGCCGCGGGCGAAGGCGTGCCGATCCATGAAGGCTTCGGCATTGATCTTCTAAAGGTCAAGACCAAGAAATGGGCGCGGTTGGACGTGAACGGCGCCATTGTCCACATGAAAGGGCGCGGCGATTTTATTTCGATCTTCGTTGTCGATCTGCCGCCGGGCGCCAAAACTTCGCCGCAACAGCACATGTTCGAAGAAGTGATCTACGTGTTGGAAGGGCATGGCTCGACGACGATCGAGACGGCAGACGGCGCCAAGCACAGTTTCGAATGGGGGCCTAAAAGCCTATTTGCGCTGCCCTTGAACGCCAAATATCAGCATTTCAATTCTAGCGGTGTGGAGAATGCGCGGCTGTCTTCGACCAATGATCTGTGTTTGATGCTGAACCTCTTTCACAACGAAGATTTTGTCTTCCAAAATGAATTCCGTTTTCCCGAGCGCGAAGGCAAAAGCGATTATTTCTCCGGTGAAGGCGATTTCATCCCAAAAGTGCCCGGCCGTCACATGTGGGAAACCAATTTCGTTCCCGACCTTTCCCGCTTCGAATTGCAATCTTGGGACAAGCGCGGCGCCGGATCGTCCAATATGAAATTCATTTTGGCCGATGGCACCATGCACGCCCATTCATCGGAAATGCCGGTCGGCACCTACAAGAAAGCGCATCGCCACGGCGCCGATTTCCATGTCTATAACGTCACCGGCGGCGGCTATTCGCTTCTCTGGTACGAAGGCGACGAAGGGTTCGAGCGCGTCGATTGGCAACACGGCGTTGTTTTCGCCCCACCGGACGGCATGTATCATCAACACTACAACACCTCGAACGAGCCGGCGCGCTATCTCGCCGTTGCCTTGGGCAGCCTTCGCTATCCCTTTACGTCTGAAAAAATGGGTCTCTTTTCCGGTGTCGATGTTAGCGTCAAAGACGGCGGCCGTCAGGTCGAATACGAAGACCAAGACCCGCGCATTCACGAAATCTACCTAAGCGAGTTGGCAAAAAATGGGGTCACGTCCAAGATGGGTGATTACATCGACGAGACCCGAATCAGTAAAAAATCGGCTTGAAAATTTCGCCCTATGCATGATTTAGAATTCGACCATATCCACCCCAACGCCGAACAAAAAGAACAGCTCAGCGACGCCATTTGGTCCGCCGATAATGTGGAATTCACCACCGTCGGCGTCGATGTCGGGTCTTCCACATCGCATCTGATGTTTGCCAAGGTGCATTTGCAACGTCTCGCCGAAGCGCTGTCCAGCCGCTTTGTCGTGGTCTCCCGCGAAATCCTGTGGAAATCGCCGATATTGTTGACCCCGTACCGGCTCGACTACACCATCGATGCCGAAGATTTGGGCGATTTTGTCGATCGTGCGTACCGGCAAGCCGGCCTCACCCCGGACGATATCGATTCCGGCGCGGTGATCCTGACCGGCGAAGCTTTGAAACGCACCAACGCCCGCGCCATTGCAAATTTATTCGCCGATCAATCGGGCAAATTCGTTTGCGCCTCGGCGGGCCATAATCTCGAAGCCTTGATGGCGGCGCACGGATCGGGCGCGGTCGAATTGTCGCGCAAAGAGCATAAGACTTTTTTGAATATCGATATTGGCGGCGGCACCACCAAATTCGCCCTGGTGCATGGCGGCAAACTGCTCGAAAGCGCGGCAATTGCCGTTGGTGGCCGGCTCGTTGCTTATAACGAAAAGAGCGAACTTGTCCGCATCGAAGGGCCGGCGGAACAAATGGCCGCCGAGGCCGGGTTTAAGTTGGAACTTGGCCAGGTATTGAGTGCCGCAAACCGCCAAGCCCTGACAAAAATCATGGTCGATATACTGATCGGTATTATCGGCGGCGATAAGCCCGATAAGATTACGCAAGATTTAATGGTGACGCCGGGTTTGCCGGCCACGGCCAAGATCGACGCCATTACGTTTTCAGGCGGCGTTTCGGAATTCATCTTCGGGCGCGAAACCGCCGCCCACGGCGATCTCGGCGGTGATTTGGCCGATGCGATCAAATCGGCGCTCGAAGAAAAACGCATCGCCTATCCGGTCTATGATCCGGGCCAAGGCATCCGCGCCACCGTCGTCGGCGCATCCCAATTCACCGTGCAGGTGAGCGGCAATACAATCCATATTTCAGACCTGGATAGCTTGCCGGTGCGCAATATTCCGGTGATCCGCCTGGATCTATCTCTTGCCGGTGATATCGACCCCGCCGCCATAACCGCCGCCATCAATAAATCCCTGGCCCGGTTTGATATCGACGAAGGGGAGAGCACCGTGGCGCTCGCCTTTACCTGGGAAGGTGATCCCGAACACAGCCGCATGTACAGCTTAGCCAAAGGCATTGTCGATGCGTTCCCGAAAACCGTTGTCGAGGCGCGGCAAATGATCCTGGTCATGGAAGGCGATATCGGTAAAAGCCTCGGCGTGATCTTGAAAAACGAGCTTGGCGTCACCGGCGATCTGATTTCTCTGGATGGGGTGCAACTTCAAGAATTCGATTACATCGACATCGGTGAATTGATCCAACCGACGGACGTCGCGCCGCTGATTATTAAATCCTTGCTGTTCACGTCGGAAGAACAGAGCGGCGGCGATCATCACCACCATCACACCCACACCCATGATTGAGGGCCGGACTTAAATCATGGCCGGCGCCGCGAAATTGATGTCGATGGATAGCCGTATTTTAAGTTTGATCGGCAGCGGCCATTTTCTCAGCCATTTTTATCAACTCTCCTTGCCGCCGCTTCTTCTGGTGTGGCGCCATGAATTCGGCGCCAGTTTCACCGCCTTAGGTTTGGTGATTACCTTGTTCGCCTTGGCGACCGGGCTCGCCCAAATTACGGCCGGTATTCTGGTTGACCGCTTCGGCGCTAAACCGTTGCTGGTTGGCGGATTGATCGCCGAAGGTATCTGCATCGCCGCTATGGGTTTTGCAAATTCCCTGGAAGCGATTTACGTGTTGGCGGTCCTGGCCGGTTTCGGCAACTCGGTCTTTCATCCCGCCGATTACGCAATTTTGAATTCTTCTATCGGCGAAGAGCGGATGGGAAAGGCGTTCGGCTTTCATACATTTTCCGGCCATTTAGGCGGTGCCGTCGCGCCGGCGACGATCATATTCCTGACCGCCCTTTTTGATTGGCGTCTGGCGATGATGGCGACCGGCATGGTCGGCATCGCGGTCGCGGCGCTGATATTTACCCAAGGCGGCATATTGGCCGATGAAAAGACATCGCTCGCCAAAGAAAAAGGGCAAGAGGCCTCGGCGATAGACAGCCCATCGACGTGGAAGCTGATGCTGTCGAGGCGGATGTTGTACTTTTTTCTGTTTTTCCTGATCGCCTCGGTGACGTCCAGCGGCGTCCATTCTTTTTCGGTGGTGGCCTTGGTCAATGTCCACGGTATTTCTCTGGGGAACGCATCCACCGCCCTGACCGCATTTCTGTTTGCCAGCGCCATCGGTATATTGGTGGGCGGGGTGATCGCCGACCGCTTCGGGCGCCACGATACGGTCGCCATCATCGCCTTCGTCGTGACCGGTTTGATATTTATCGCTGTTTCTCAGATCGGGCTGGAAGCGGCCCTGCTGATCGCGCTGTTTACCATCGCCGGCCTGTCGCAGGGCATTTTGCGCCCGGCCCGCGACATGATGGTGCGGGCCGGTGCGCCGAAGGGCGCGATGGGCAGGGTGTTTGGATATGTCTCCACCGGCATTGCCCTTGGCAGCGGCATCGCACCGGTCGCCTTTGGCTGGATCGTCGATCAAGGCGCCAGCATCTGGGTATTTTGGCTACTGGCGGTGTTTTGCGTTCTCGGCATCGCCATCGTTATCGAACAAAAACGTTCCGGCGCGATCTAGACTTTTCGGTCCTTACCTTATTTCACCGTGATGCAGGTGCATTCCGCTAAGTTCCCTACTTTGTGGGAAACACTGCCCATCAGCAATCCGCTGAGATTTCCAAGGCCGCGGCTTCCCATGACGATGGTATCGGCGTTTTGATCTTTGGCGGCTTTGAGGATCAAATCTGCCGGTGCGCCATCGGCGATGGTAACGGTGACGTCTTTTGCGCCTTTGGCTTTAGCCAGCTTCGTAGCGGCTTCGGTAATTACGACGCCGACTTGTTCTAAAACCTCATGCGGCACCATAATCGGAACCGGCCCGTAGGCAACCGCCGCGCTTTCGATAAAGGCGTCTTCGACGTCGGTCAGGCTTTGCATCAAATCTGCTGGCGCGCCCAAATTTTCACAAATCGCCTTCAAATCGGACGCCGCGTTATGGCGCAGCAGGGCATGCAGAATAACGATGCGCGCACTGTACTTACCGGCGAGATCGGCAGCGAGTTCAATGGCTTTGTTGGCATGGTCGGAACCATCTGTCGGAACGAGGATTGTTTTAATCATTATCTCTCCTTTCATGTTGATCCGGATACTCGTTTAGGCTCCGGTTGGTTGCCCCTTTATATACCAAAATTATAGGCGGCGCCCGAAAATGCGTAATTGATATGCGTTAAGTTGCGCCGATAATTTATTTGTGATCCTGGATAAGGCGCCAGATGTGTTCCGGCGTTGCCGGCAGATCAATTTCCCGGATGCCCAATTCCGACAAGGCATCGACGATGGCGTTGATAATAACGCCGATGGCGCCGGTCGTTCCGCCTTCGCCGGCGCCTTTGATGCCGAACGGATTATTTGGCGCGGCGACGACATTATTGGCGACGATGAATTGCGGGAAATTATCGGCGCGCGGCATGGCGTAATCCATGAA
>JABMOP010000572.1 GCA_013204125.1 Rhodospirillales bacterium
CGTCCAAATCAATGCCGATCTTCTTTTTGATGGCGTTCAAAGCATCATCGTTATCTAAAAATCGTGTCTCCAGGCGCGAAAGATCGTTGCACATGAGAAGCGGGCCGAAATTCATACCGGTCGGACGCAGGGTCGCCGCGGCAATGTTCGAGCCTTCGAAAATACCGTCGAGCATGAAGCTTTGATCGGCGGCGAGAACGAATTCCATCAGCGTGCCGGTGAAGCAGCTCCCCGGTTCCACCAAGGTGATGATGCTGCGCGAAGAAACGTCCAGCCGTTTCAGCGCGCGTTTGAGGAACAGCGTGATTTCGCGCACCAGCCAATTATCGGCATTGTCCAAAAGCACTTTATCGGCGGCTTCGACCAGATCCGCATCGCCGGCGGAGCGCACAACCCAAGTCGAAATTTCAGGCTCGTTGGCGCGCATATGGAGGACGAAATCATCAAGATCGCGGGCGAAAGCCATCGGCCAGAAATCGACGCCGGCGGCCTGGATCGCATCGACATCGCTTTCAGGCGGGCTTTTAGGGCCGGACAGCATGATCTCGGCGGTTGCGCCTTTGCGGTCGAACTTGGCGCTGACATAAGTATAAGTGATCTCGTCGTCGGCCAGAGTTCGCTTGAGCGGTTTTAATTCGATGCCTTTTGCCCCATCGGGGCGGCTGGACGCGCCGCTGAATTCTCGCGCCCGTTCGATCGCCGTTTCCATCAGTTTGGAGCGCGGCACCAATTCATCGACCAAATCCCATTCGACGGCGCGCTTGCCCTTGATGCCTTCGGTCAGGGTGCAGAAATAATCGGCGCGGTCGCGGCGCACATGGCGTTTATCGACGACGCGGGTGAGCCCGCCGGTACCCGGCAAGACGGCCAAAAGCGGCACTTCGGGGAGCGACACGGCGGAGGAGCCGTCATCTATCAGCATGATATAATCGGCGGCCAGCGCCAATTCGTAGCCGCCGCCGGCGGCGGTGCCGTTGACCACGCAGATATAGCGCTGATCGGAAAAATTGGTGGCGTCTTCGATGCCGTTCCGGGTTTCGTTGGTGAATTTGCAAAAATTCACTTTATGCGCATGGGTGGACGTGCCGAGCATGGAAATATTGGCGCCGGCGCAAAACACGCGGTCTTTCGCAGACGTGATGATGACGCTTTTTACTTCCGGATGTTCGAACCGCAGTCTTTGGATGGCGTCGTGCAATTCGATATCAACGCCCAAATCATAGGAATTGAGCTTTAAGGAGTAGCCGGGGACCATGCCGCCGTCTTCGTCCACATCCATGGCCAGGATGGCCACCGGGCCATCGAAGCTGAGCTTCCAATGCTTGTACTTATCGGGGTGTGTTCCAAACTCGATCATTCTGCCTACCGTTCTCTATGTTCGCGCCAAATTAAATGCGCCGGACCATTATGCGTGGTTCGGATTATATCCTGAAACCATTATATTTGTATGTTTTTGGCTGAAATCCAGCCGATATCGTAAATCGGTACCAAAATACCTATTTACATAATGCGCGGACCCGAGCATTGTGTCAACCAAGATTTTGAGAACCAACCGTATTTGCTGGAAAATATGCCAGATAGTCCTTCGAGCGCCGATAATATGACGATCCGCCCGGCCACGGCAGGCGATTGCGCCGCCGTCGGCGATTTGGACGCGCTCATCACCGGATTGGCGAAAGACGAATATTGGGCCGATATGTTCGCGCGGTATGTCGGCCGGGATGGGCGTCATATTTTAATTGCCGAAGGGACCGGCGACGGCTTTGCCGGTTTCATCATCGGCGAAGTGCGCGCTTGGGAATTCGGGTCGAACCCATGCGGCTGGATCGTAGCCATCGGCGTCGATCCCGATCACCGGGTCCACCGCATCGGCGAGCGATTATTCAACGCCATGTGCGCTCAATTGGAAGGCGACGGTGTTGAAACCGTGCGCACCATGATTGCCCGCGCCGATCATTTGAACATGTCGTTTTTTCGCGCCCAAGGCATGATGGCCGGCCCGTTCATCGAATTAGAAAAGCCGGTTGCCTGGAACTCTGATGAGTAGGAAACAATAGGAGCGAGATGTGAAGCTGCAAAAAGCGACCCTTTTCGGTCTTTATTCGGTGCTTGAATTGGCGCGCGATCCGGGGCGTCAATTATCTGCCACCGATATCGCCGCCATCTACGGCATATCGGCCAATCATCTGGCGAAGGTTCTGCGCGATTTGGGCCGCGCCGGATTGGTGGATAGTGTTCGCGGCGCCGGCGGCGGCTATCGTTTTTCCGGCAATGCGCGGCGCACAACTTTGCTCGACATCATCAATATCTTCGAAGACATCGGCAATGACGGCCAGGGCGCGCCGGATCCCGGCGAAACCACCGATATTGGCGCCGCGCTCCTAATGGTGCAGGGGGAAATCGACGATCTAGCCCGCGCCACCTTCGGCTCGATCACCATCAACACAATGTTGAAAACCATGAAATGGTATGGCGGCGCTGCGGGTAATAGCGAAGGCGACCGGGAGAGCCAAGAGACACGAGCCGGCTAGCCGGAAGTAGGGGCGGCCCGGCCATTGAGATGCCGGGTGATGGCGGCCAGCACCGTCGGAACAACGATTGGCTTTGTGATGTAGTCTTCGAAACCGGCTTTCAGCCCGCGCGCTATTTCGTCCGGCATGGCGCGTGCGCTCAGAGCAATGACCGGAATATGTCTGGTCCTTTCCGACTGGCGAAGCAGCCGCAACGCTTCCACCCCGTTAATGCCCGGCAGGTTGATGTCCATGAGGATGAGGTCAGGCAACAGGCTGCTCGCCATATCGAGGCCGGTTTCCGCGTCGGGGGCTGATTGCATTGTCATATTGGCAATGCGATTGATCACTTCCTCCATTAACCGAAGGTTCGGCGGATTGTCCTCGATGTAGAGGATCCTACCGGAAGGGATGTCATCGAAATTCACGGTTTCCAATTGCACGTCCTTAAGTGGCCCTTCGCCGATCGCATTGGGCTGGTTTGAGGACAGTGGCAATTCCACCCAGAAGGTGCTTCCCGTTCCTTCTTCGCTCTCAAAACCCAAGCGCCCGTTCAACAGAGCCATCATTTGACTGGTGATGGTTAAACCGATCCCGGTCCCCTCGATCTCGCCTGTTTCGCGGCCGAGCCGGTTAAATGGCTCGAATAATCCTGCCTGTTTGTCCTTTGGAATACCGAGGCCGGTATCGGTCACGCTGAACCGCTGATAGTGTCCGCTCGCCGGCCTGGATCGGATGGTGACGCTTCCGCCCCTGCGATTGTACTTGACCGCATTTGACAGCAGATTGAGGAAGACCTGGCGGAACCGCATTTTGTCTGTCCATAACACCGGAAGCACGGCGCCGCCGGTTTCCTTGGTCACGGTAATTTCGTTAATGTGCGCCCTCTGCATGACCATGGTCATGCATTCATCGATGACGTCATCAGGATCGACGTTTTCGATGGACAGGCTTACGCGGCCGGCTTCGACCTCGGAAAGCTGCAAAACCTGATCGATCAGTTGGAGCAGGTGCTCGCCGCCTCTTAAAATGTGATTTGTATATTTCTCCTGCTTTTCTGTCAGCGGCTGCATGCGATCACTTTCCAGCAATTGCCCGAAACCCATAATAGCGTTCATTGGCGTGCGCAGTTCGTGACTTACCGACGACAAAAATTCCGATTTCACACGGCTGGCGCGCTGGGCGGTGTCCTTTGCTTGTTCCAACTCGGCTTCCGCTTTCCTTTGTTCGGTGATATCGACGATCACCGACAAGGAGTTGGCAAACCCGCCATTTTCGTTCCGTTCGATGAGGGCGGAAAGCAGAACATCAATCACCTCGCCGTTCTTTTTAACGAAACGAAGCGGCAGGTTGAATTGGACGCCGGTTTCGAGAAAATGCGAAAGGCCAACTTCCATCGTGAAGCGTCTGGAATCCTCGTCCTGGAAATCCATGATATTTTTGCCGATGACTTCGCCGCGCTCATATCCCAGATGCTCAAGCCAATAGTCGCTGACATGGGTAATCGTGCCGTCTTCCGTGACCGAATGCAGCATGACGGGTGTTTCGTTGTAGAATTTGCGGAAGCGATGCTCGCTTTGCATCAATGCTGTTTCCACGGCCTTGCGCTCGGCGATATCGATGACTTCGATAAATATGTGCGGCTCATTCTCAAATTCTGTGACCGCGGCGCTGAACAAAACCGGCAAGGGTGTCCCATCCGCCTTTTTCATATAAAGCTCGTGGTTCTGTATCGAGCCGGTTTTTCGCAAGCGCTCGACCAGCGGTTCCCGGTCCTCCGGATTGTAATAAAACTCCGGTGCCTGGTGCCCGACGATGTCTTCAATTTTGTAACCGAGGATCGCCGAAGTGGCGGGGTTGCAGTACTGCAAGAGCCCATCGGACATCCGCGAAATGGCCACTGCATTGGGCGAAGTTTCGGCAAAGACCCGAAACTTTGCCTCACTTTCAGCCAGTTGTTTGGTGCGATCAGCCATCATTTTTGAAAGATTTTGGCTTGTTTCGCGTTCGAGGAATAATTGATCGGCGAGCAATTTACGATTTTTTGCGACGAGGTAAGCGATGATCGCGGCGGCGATGCCTCCGATAATGACCGGGACTACGATGCTCTGAACGCGGATATTCTCGAGCCCGACGCCCAGCATTTGTCCGAAAAAGGAGATCGATCCAAATAGCCCGCCACCTCCCAGGAATGCGAGAAGCAAGGTCGAAAGCAGCGTTCTCTTATTCTGTGGTGCGGATTGGGACGGATCGCCCGCGCTGTCGGTGTCTTCCATATGTAGTCCATTCGATGAGCATTTAACGCTACCATACATATATGGTGATTTTTACCCTTTTTCCTAGACGGGCTGCGGTCGCCTCAAATTTTAAGTTGCCGCATTATCCAACCCGTGGAACCCTTTTTCCATGGGTATGATGAAACGATCACGCAAATTCGGACGCGCCTCTGGATGGAAGCTGTATCGGGCGGTTTTCCTGTCTTTTTTACTGGTAGCTATAAGCGCGCTGCCGGTCCGCTCGGCTGCGTCTGTCCGAATCGGCGCGTTTTTAGCGGTCACCGGCCAAGGTGCGTTCCTCGGCGCGCCGGCGCTGGCGACATTAAAGCTCTATGTCGATCTTTTCAATTTGCAGGGCGGGCTTCTTGGCCGCAAAGTGGAATTGGTGCAATACGATGTCGGCGTCGATACGCGCAGGGCGCAAACCGCGGTGCGCCGGCTGATCAATGTGGACCGCGTTGATGTCCTTATCGGCGGTTCCACCACCGGTGCCACCATGGCGGTGTTGCCGATGGTTGAAAAATCCGGCATTCCGTTTATTGCGTTGGACGGGGCATCGTCGATCACCAACCCGGCGCATAAATGGGTCTTTAAGGCGGCGCAGACCGACCGGCTGGCCTGTGCCAAAATATTGCAGGACATGCAGAAACGCGCCATCAAGAAAATTGCTATTCTTTCGGGCAATGGCGGCTATGGCCGGTCGATGCGCGGTCATTGCATGGGGCTGGCAAAGCCCTTCGGCATCGAAGTCGTTGCCGACGAAGTTTATAAGTCGCGCACCCGCCGGGTGGTGGATCAGTTAAAGCGTATCCGCGCCAATTCCGCCGTCGAAGCGGTCTTGAATATCGGCTATGGCTCGACGCCTGCCTATATTACGTCTCAATACCGGCACCTTAAATTCGCCCAACCTTTGTACCTGACGCCGGCCGCCGCCAATCGGGATTATCTGGATCTGGCCGGCGATGATGCCGATGGTGTGCGGATGCCGGTGGCCCCTTTGGTGGTTGCCGATAAGCTGTCCGACCGCGATCCCATTAAAAAAATCGTTACCGATTACCAAAATATCTATGCCAAACGCTGGGATGTGCCGCCAAGTGTTTACGGCAGCTACGCCCATGATGCCATCTTGATCGCCGCCGCCGCCATCCGCCGGGCCGGCACCACCAATAAAGAAGCTGTGCGCCGGGCGATCGAAACGACCCATAATTTGATCGGCGCCAACGGCGTTTACCGCCTCAATACGGACGATCATCTGGGCCTTGATCTGGGCGCCTTTCACATGACCGTAATTAAGTCTGGCCAGTGGGAGTTGATCGATTGATTTCACGCTTCTTTAACTGCATTGGGCGTAGATTTCAGACAATGAAGCCCGATCAACAGTTTTCAAAATGCGGGCCGGAGGGCATATGAATCCTAAGGTCATAACCGTCGGCGGCGGCGACGTCTCAGAGGTATCGATGGGCGGCAATTTGCCATTGGTATTCTTAGGCGGTCCTTGCGCCATTGAAAGCCGCATCCACGCATTGATGATGGCCGAGCGCATCGCCGAAATATGCGCCAAGCTTGATATCGCCTGGATTTACAAATCCTGCTACGACAAAGATTGCCGCTCTTCGGTAACGTCGTTTCATGGCATCGGCATGGACGAAGGCCTTGGAATTCTTGGTGAAGTGCGCAGCCAATACGGCGTGCCGGTGGTCTGCGATTTTTCGGACGCATCCTGGGCGGCTCAAACCGGCGCTGCGGTCGATATGATCCAGATCCCCGCCTATTTATGCCGCCAGACCCATATGCTGCGCGCCGCCGGCGAAACCGGAAAGCCGGTGCATTTAAAAAAGGGCCAGTTCATGAGCCCCTGGAATATGAAAAATTCGGTGCGCAAAATCGAAGCGACGGGGAATTCAAATATATTGCTGACCGACCGCGGCACGTTTTTCGGCTACAATATGCTGATAAACGATTACCGAAATTTCCCGATCATGGCGGAAACCGGCTACCCGGTTTGCCTGGACGCAACCCATTCCGTGCAGATGCCGACATCTATGGGCGATGTTTCCGGCGGCCAGCGGGAATTTATTCCGAACTTGGTGCGCGCCGCCGCCGGGTGCGGTATCAATGCGCTGTTCATGGAAGTGCACGACAACCCGAACGAAGCGCTTTCAGACCCGAATACGCAATTGGATATCCGCTATCTTGAAAATATACTGGCCCAGGCCAAAGCCATTCACGATGTACGGCTGGAACAACTGGAAAAATGGGGAGAGGACAGTGTCCACCTCGACGACTAGGACAATTGCCGACATTCTTTTAC
>JABMOP010000573.1 GCA_013204125.1 Rhodospirillales bacterium
ATGGTCAAGCCGGGCATGCCCTATCTGGACGTCATCCGCCGGGTTAAGGATACCTTTGGCGTTCCCACCTTCGCCTATCAAGTGAGCGGCGAATACGCCATGTTGAAAGCCGCTGTCGCCAATGGCTGGCTGGACAATGATAGGGTCGTGTTGGAAACCCTGACCGCGTTTAAACGCGCTGGCGCCAATGGTATTTTGACCTATCTCAGCGTTGAAGCGGCCCGCCTTCTCAAAGCCGGATAAATTTTGAATCCGGTTTCAGTGTCTCAATAATTTATCAATATCTAGAGCGACCATTAGTTCGCCTTCAAGCTGATACACACCGCTCGCAAATTTGTGCCATTCGGCGTCGAGGGTGTTCGGAATATCTTCACGCTTGGAAACCGGCAGATCTAGAACTTCACCAATTTGATCGACGCGCAAGGTGTAGAGGTCGTTGTCATGCTCGACCGTCACGCCGATATTTTTTTCGTCAATTTCTTGCGCCGGCATGCCTAGGCAGACGCGCACATCTATCACGGTCACGATGCGGCCGCGCAAATTGATGGACCCGGTAACTTCGGGCGGCGCCAACGGTACAAACGCAATTACGTCGGTTTTTAAGATGTCCTGCACCTTTAAAACATCGACGCCAAATAATTGATCCATCACTTTGAAAGTGACGTACTGGGTCGCATTGCTCTCGAGCGACATATCCGAGGCGCTATCGGGTTCTTTCATGGCGAGTTCGTTCATTGGTACTCTCCCTCCTCAAAGCGCTTTGGCACGGTGATTAGGTTCGTGCGCGAGCCTACGCTAAATCCATACTGCATATCGTAATGACACATCAAAAAAACAAGATGCGGGGCGGCTATTATATTTAGGAAAATTCGCGATAAATTATGCTCCGGGTGCCTTATAATCGGGTGCTTGCGCGCCCGAAATATCCGAGATACGAGACTATTTCATGAAAAGTAATCCAGCCATCAAAGGTCTATTTTTTAGTGCCTCCCTATTATTGATTATTGGGGTGGGGGTGATTGGAGCGGTGTTGTCGTCTTTGCCGCCAAGCCGGGTCAGTATGAGTGACCCCGCGCTCGAAGCGGCGACCAATGTCTATTTCGACGACGATGCCGTGCCTTATATCGATGCCCAGAATTTTAAAGACGCGGCCTTTGCGTTGGGCTATGTCCACGCCCAAAACAGAATGTGGCAAATGGAAATGCAACGCCGCCTTGGCGCCGGTCGGCTATCGGAAATTCTGGGCGCTGCAACCCTGGAGACCGACCGCTTTTTCAGAATTCTAGGTCTTTACCGCCTGGCAGATGAAAGTTTTGCCGGCCTGCCGAGTGGCGTACGCGGCCATTTGCAAGCCTACGCCAAGGGGGTAAATGCTTGGATCAATGCCAATAAGAATGCTCTGCCGCCGGAGTTTCTGGCATTTCGCCATCGCCCCGAACCCTGGCGTGCCGCAGATTCGCTGGTTTGGGGCAAGTTAATGGCGCTTCGACTGACCGGCAATTACCGGGATGAGTTGCTACGTCTGCGTTTGTTGGAGCGCTTAAGCGCCGAGCGGATAGACGAGCTATGGCCCGGCTATCCGACCGATGCGCCGATCACCGCCGCCGCGTTCGATCAAACCGGCATAACCGAGAGTAGCCGTGATCCACTTAGCGGCCAACTTTTAGGCCCTGGTCCCGCCCCCCTGGGTGCATCAAATGCCTGGGCCGTGGCGGGTGGTCATACTGATACCGGCGGTCCCATTTTGGCGAACGACCCACATTTGGGATTTGCCGCGCCGATACTTTGGTATTTAGCAAAAATTAAATTACCCGGCGAAACCATAACCGGTGCCACTGTGCCGGGTGTTCCTTATGTGATTGCCGGGCACAACAGCCGGATCGCATGGGGCCTGACGGCCACGCAAAGCGATCTGCAGGATATATTTATTGAAAATTTAACTGCCGATAGGCCGGGCTATTATGATACGCCGGATGGACCGGCGCCTTTTCAGGTTCGAGAAGAAGCCATCGGCGTTAGAGGTGCAAGCGCAATTCCTTTGAAAATTTATGCGACGCGGCACGGGCCGGTGATCTCCCCGGTGCGCCCAGGCGCTTCGACCGCATTGGCACTCAGCGCTTCATTTCTTACAGCGGAGGATCGAACCAGCGAAGCCCTTCACAATCTTAATTTAGCGCGCGACCGCGATGATTTTTTAAGCGCATTGAGCGCCATGAACGCGTTTCAATTGAATTTTACCTATGCCGATAGTGACGGATCCATCGGGTTTTACGCGGCGGGCAAAGTACCAATCCGAAAAAAAGGCATCGGATTTTTCCCGCGCCCCGGCGCCGGTGGAAAATTCGATTGGGCGGGCTCGATCCCGTTTAAGCAACTGCCCCATTATTTCGATCCCGCGGCCGGGTTTATTGCAAACGCTAATAATCCAGTGGCCGCCAAGGACTACCCGTATTTTATATCGCGCGATTGGGCTGCGCCCTACCGCGCGCGCCGAATTGATGGTCTTATCAAAGGGTCGATCCGCGCAGGGACGCCGGTCACGGTGGAATTTGCGGCGGCGATGCAAGCCGACAATTTATCTTTGATGTCCCGTGATTTGATCGGGCCAATGACTGATTTTGAAGCCCCCGCCGGACGGTTGCGCCAAGCAGTGGCGTTATTGAAAGGTTGGGACGGACATATGG
>JABMOP010000574.1 GCA_013204125.1 Rhodospirillales bacterium
CCAGGAAATCATGCTGTTCGACGATACCATCCGCGCCAACATCGCCTATGGACGCGACGGCGCGACTGAGGGCGAGATCATCGCCGCCGCCAAGGATGCCGCCGCCCATGACTTCATCACTGAATTGCCGCAAGGCTACGATACTTACGTCGGCGAACACGGGATCAAATTGTCGGGCGGTCAACGGCAAAGGCTGGCGATTGCGCGCGCCATGCTTAAAAACGCGCCGATCCTATTGCTCGACGAAGCGACCTCGGCGTTGGACACCGAATCTGAACGTCAGATCCAAGCGGCGCTGGCGCGGCTGACCGAAGGCCGGACTTCCTTGGTGATTGCCCATCGGCTTTCAACCGTAATAGATGCCGATGTGATCCATGTTATCGATAAGGGAAAGCTTGCGGAATCGGGCAGCCACGAAGAATTACTCGCCAAGGGCGGCATATACGCCCATCTTTATAATCTTCAGTTCGCCGATGAAACGGCGGCGAAATCCGAGCCCGCGACCGCCGCTGGAGAATAAGCGCCCGCATGGCAACGCCTCAATTTATAAAAAATATATCCAGAAACGATCTGGTGCGTGGCTTAAGTTGCGTTTTGGCGAGCCTATTGATCCGTCTGGTATGGCTGACCGGAAAGTGGCACACCACGCGGGCGCCGGGCGTTCAAGATCTATGGCAAACGGAGCGCCCGTTCATTGTCTGCTTCTGGCATGGGCGCTTGATGATGCTACCCTACTCCTGGACCCGCAGCCACAATTTACACATGCTGATATCCGACCATCCGGACGGCAAATTGATCGCCGGAACCGTGGCCAAGCTTGGTATTCATACGGTCGCAGGTTCAACCCGGCGCGGCGGCGCAGGGGCTTTGCGCGGCCTGGTGCGTATATTGAAAAACGGCGAAACCGTCGGCATCACCCCGGACGGCCCAGCCGGCCCGCGGATGCGTGCCAGCGGCGGCGCTGTCGCCCTGGCCCGTCTTTCCGGCGCCCCTTTGGTGCCGCTCGCTTATGCGACATCGAAGCGGCGCATCATGAGCAGTTGGGATAAATTTCATCTGGCCTGGCCATTTTCGCGCGGCGTCTTTATCTGGGGTGACCCGTTGGAAGTCCCAAAGGACGCGGACACGGAAACCTTGGAACGGCTGCGCCTTGAATTGGAAGTTCGATTAAACATAATCACCGGCGAAGCCGACCGGCTCTGCGGGCATACACCGGTTGAACCTGCCCCGCCGGCCGATGAGGCCGCGTCATGATGCTATCCCTTTATAGATTGGCGTCCGGCCCGCTCGGCGCGCCCTTCATCACGGCATTTCTTAACAAACGCCTGCGCGACGGCAAGGAAGATGCCAACCGCTTCAGCGAACGCTTAGGCGAGCCGGGTATGGCGCGGCCCGCTGCCGGACGCCTGATCTGGATTCATGCCGCCAGTGTCGGCGAGTCGCTTTCGATGCTGCCCTTAGTCGAACGATTGCTTAAAGATGATCCTGCCTTGGCGCTGGTGATCACGACGGGGACGGTTAGTTCGGCAAAACTTTTGGCCGAACGATTACCGTCCGGCGCCATCCATCAATATGCGCCTGTCGATCGGGCGAAATATGTGCGCCGCTTCGTCGATCACTGGCGACCGGATTTGGTGCTTTGGGCGGAAAGCGAATTTTGGCCCAATCTCATCATCGAAACCACCAATGCCGGTGTTCCCATGATCTTGGTCAATGGGCGGGTCTCGCCCAAAGCCTTTGCCGGGTGGGGGCGTGCGCCGGGGGTGATTGCCAAATTGCTGCGGCGCTTCCAGCTTTGTTTTGCCCAATCGGAAGAAGACGCGATCCGGCTTGGACAATTAGGGGCAAACCATTCCGAATATCTCGGAAATTTAAAATTCGCCGCCCCTGAGCTGCCCGCCGATCCAGCAGCACTAAACGAATTGGAACGCATGTTTGGCGACCGCCCAAGATGGCTTTCCGCCAGCACCCATGCGGGCGAAGAGGCCATGATCGCAGACGCTCACAGGAAAATAGCTGCGGATCATCCAGGCCTCTTATCCATAATCGTGCCCCGCCACGCGGGCCGGGGCGTCGAAGTTACGGAGATGCTTAAAAATAGAGGCTTCCGCGTCGCACGGCGCACGGCGGCTGATCCCATCGATGCAGAGACTGAAATTTATGTCGCCGACACGATGGGGGAACTAGGCCTTTTTTTTAGGGCGACGCCAATTTCCTTCATGGGCAAATCGCTGGTGCGGTTGGGAGGGCAGAACCCGTTAGAAGCCTTGCGCCTCGGCAGCGCCGTTTTACACGGCCCGCATATGATGAA